>NZ_DBNGVP010000139.1:0-41077 GCF_057119385.1 Archangium sp.
CGAGCCGGCTGCTCATGGCGTTGAAGCTGTCGCCCCGCTACATGGGCGAGGGAGTGCGGGAAGCGGCGAGGGAGTTGTTCAGCTCGCGCGTCTTCCTCTCCAGCGTGGCGCTGTCGGTGCTGGTGTATTTCAGTGCCTGGCTGGTGCCCGAGCCGCTGTTCACCAAGGCGTGGGTGGCAACGTGGACGCTGAGGCTGACGCTGTTGGTGGGGGCGGTGGAGTTGAGCCGGTTCGCCAACGCGTGCGTGAGGCTGTACCAGGAGGCGCAGGCGGCGAGGACGGTGGAGGAGTTGGAGGCGGTGGCGGAGCGCTTCGGCAAGGCAATGGGAGGCACGGGGCTGAGGGTGTTGATGGTGGTGGCGAGCCTGGGCGTGGCCAAGGGGTTGCCCGAGGTGCCGAGTGGAGGGCTCGGGGCGTTGCTGCGAGCGCCCCGGTTCGCGCTGCCCGAGGGGATGTCGATGGGGAGCGCATCGACGGTGCAGATGATGGCGGATGGCACCGTCATCGTGACGGGAGTAGCGGCGGGCACGGCGGCGGCCTCCGCGGTGGGAAGCGCCTGCACGGATGGCACCGAGAGCCAGGAGGGCTACCACTGGCACCACCTGGCCACGAACAAGAACGACATCTCGGAGCGTTCCGGTGGCCCATGGACGCCCAGGTTCGAGCAACTCTTCGAGTTGGCGGGGATGAGCCTGGACGCGGCGGAAAACCTCGTCTACCTCAAGGGCCACAAAGGCCCTCACCCCGAGGCGTACCATGAAGCGGTGTTCGAGAAACTCAACAGCGAGCTACGCGACTGCGGGCCCGTTCCTCGATGCAAGGCCAAGCTGCTGCAGGCACTTGGAAAGCTCGCGGAGGACATATGCACTCCCGGGTCCCGGCTTCATCGATTGGTGACGAAGTCTCACGACTGAAGCCGGAGGGCAAAGCGTGCACTATCTCCTCAAGGATGACATGCGCATCGCGGGACGTTGGCACCTGCGCCATCCCATCGATGAACACGGCGAGAAGATCGAGCCCTGGCAGTTCACCAAGAGCCAACAGCTCGAGCCCCACGGGACCATCCGTTTCCCCGTGAAGCCCGATGGACTGGCGCTGGAGTTCACCTTGGATGCCTTCCTGACTCCCGTGGTCCACGGCCGTGTCATCCAGCTCTTCGAGCGACTGGGCATCCAGGAGGTGCAGTTCATCCCCATCCAGGTCGAGGGACATGCCGGGCCCTATTTCATCCTCAATACCCTGCGCGTCATCCGATGCATCGACGACGCCCGGTGTGAGGAGGTGCAGTACTGGAAGCCGGAGGACGGCGAGCCCGAGAAGGTGGGCGAGTACCGGTTCGTCGCGGGCCTGCGCATCGATCCGTCGAAAGTCGAAGGAGCCCGCATCTTCCGACCCTGGGGGTGGCCGATGGCTCTCCTCATCTCTGAGGACCTCAAGCAGGCCATGGATGCCGAGCACATCACCGGCACGCGGTTCGTCGAGGCGTAAGAGTCGTGTGCCTTGAATAGTGGCGAGTTCCTCTCCGGCCCATGTGGCCTCGCCTGGTGAGAGACATGTCCGGATTCCATGAGCTAAGGGATGACGTCTACCATCCAGGGCGCTGGCACTTGAGCAGTCCCAGGGATGAGCAGGGACAGCGAATCGATCCCTGGCAGTTTTTCAAGGGTAGATGGCTCGAACGCCAGGGGCCCATCCGCTTTCCAGTGAAGCCCGATGGGGTGGAATTGGGCTTCTGTTGGGCGGCCTTCTCCATCCCCGTGGTCCACGGCCGCTTCGTCCAACTCTTCGAGCGCCTGGGTGTCCAGGACGTGCAGTTCATCCCCGTGGAGGTGGAGGGTCACGCCGGCTCCTTCTTCATCCTCAACACGCTGCGCACCCTGCGCTGCATCGACGATGCCCGGTGTGAAGAGGTGCAGTACTTCAAGCCCGAGGACGAGCAGCCCGAGAAGCTGGGCGAGTACAAGTACATCGCGGGCCTGCGCATCGACCCGGCGAAGGTGGGCGATGCCCGCATCTTCCGCCCCTGGGGTTGGACGGGCTCGCTCATCGTCTCCGAGGACCTCAAGCAGGCCCTGGAGGCCGAGCGCATCACCGGCACGCGGTTCGTCGAGGTGTGAGCGGGCATTCCCCGCGGCCCCGGATTGCTTTTGGGCCGGACCGCGTTTATCTCTATGGAACGATGATTCTCCTGACGTGCCAGCGTCGATTTAGCCGCCCCCCGAGCCCCACCAGGCGCCGGGAGGCCGTGCTGCGTCGCTAGCCCGTTCTCCCTTCGCGGATCGCCTCTCGGCGTGACGCTCGCCTGGACCAGGGGTTCGGGGGGTGTCCGAGCGTCCCGGCGTCTCCTGACGCCGCCTCCTTCCACTCCAGCCCGAGAGCCCTTCCATGTCCGTCTGCATCCTCAGCACCGACGCCGTCCGCCGTGCCCTTTCCATCCGTGACCTGACCGATCCCTCCGCCGGCCCTCATGCCATGCAGCGTCTCGTCGAGGACGTGCTCGCCGCCCTCCGCGACACCTGGCGCTGCGAGGTCCTCCTGCACCGGCAGAGCCCCATCGTCTCCGTCTCCGACAACTACGACCGGCTGCGCTACCCGCCCGGCGGGGCCGCCCGCGACGCCCGCTACACCCGCTACGTCTGTGACACCGCCCTGCTGCGCACCCAGACCTCGGCGATGATTCCTCCCCTGTTGCGTCAGCTCGCCGCCTCTCCCCGCGCTCCCGGAGACGTGTTGCTCGCCTGTCCCGGGCTCGTCTACCGCCGCGACTGCATCGACCGGCTCCACACCGGCGAGCCCCACCAGATGGACCTCTGGCGCATCCGCCACGGCGCGCCCCTCGGCGTCCGCGAGCTGCTCCACATGGTGGAGACCGTGGTGCGCGCCCTGCTCCCCGGCCACGCGCTGCGCACCACTCCCTCCCAGCACCCCTACACCACCGATGGGCTCCAGCTGGACGTCCGCCACGACGGCCAGTGGGTGGAGATCGGCGAGTGCGGCCTGGCCCACCCCGAGCTCCTCGCCGACTGCGGCCTGGACCCCTCGCGCGTCTCGGGGCTCGCCATGGGGCTCGGGATGGATCGCATCCTCATGTTGCGCAAGGGCCTGGACGACATCCGCCTGCTGCGCGCCGAGGACCCACGCATCGCCTCGCAGCTGCTCGACCTGGAGCCGTACCGCGAGGTCTCCTCCATGCCCGCCGTCCGCCGCGACCTCTCCCTCGTGCTCGAGGGCGACGCCACCCACGAGGAGCTCGGAGACAGGGCGCGCGCCGCGCTCGGCGAACAGGCCGGCGTGGTGGAGTCCGTCGAGGTGCTGTCGGAGACGCCCTACGAGTCCCTGCCGCCCGCCGCCATCCGGCGGCTCGGCATCGCTCCCGGGCAGAAGAACGTGCTGCTGCGCGTGGTGCTGCGCGCGCTCGACCGCTCGTTGACCCACGCCGAGTGCAACGAGCTGCGCGACCGCCTCTACGCCGCCCTGCACCGGGGCTCCGCCTGGCAGTGGGCCTCGGCCTCGGCCGCGCACCCCTGAGGCTGGTCCCGAAAGCAGGCCCGGCGCGGGGGACTACTCCGCCGCGCCGGTGTCCTGCTTCGCCGCGGTCTCGCGCGCCGCCTGCCCGCGCACCTGCATCGAGCCCACCAGCCGATCAATCCACATGTGGCTGATGCCGAAGTTCTTGTCCGGGCAGGCGAAGTGGTGCGCCATGTGGTGCGCGCGCATCGTCTTGCCCCACTGGGTCCACGGCTTCTTGTAGTGCACCGCCCAGTGCAGGTAGTCGTAGGCGAGGTAGCCCACGACGATGCCGAAGAAGTACGGAATCGTCGCGTCCGGCCGGCCCACCAGCCACAGCAGTCCGCCGATCACGATGGCCAGCGGGATGCTCGCGCCCAGGGGCATCACCAGCCGCTGCGGATCATCCGGGTACGTGTGGTGGTAGCCGTGGATGATGGCGTGGAAGCGCCGGGTGAGCGGCCCGTTCCCCTCCCAGTGGAAGAGGTTGCGGTGCAGCGTGTACTCCATGAAGCACCACGTGAGGTACCCCAGCGGCGCGAACAGGGCCACCATGCCCAGGCGCGTCGTCCCGCTCCAGAGCGCCCAGCCCAGCAGGCCCGTGATGATCGGGATGTAGAAGGCGAACGGAGTGACAGGGTGGATCTTCGAGGCGGCTTCGAGGAAGTCGTTCTCGAACATCCGCGCGGATCCGTGGCGCACGTACTCGGTCTTCATGGACGTACTCGGGAGTGAGGCAGAAGGGGTGTTGCATGGCGGACATCGCCCGCCGCCGTCCTTATATACCCCCCGGGCAAGCGGGGGGCGTCACGAAAATCCCCGGCTTCCTCCCCCGGTGTCCTCCAGTCCTTGCTGTCCGGCCCGCCTGGAGGACAGGCGGACGGCCGGGGTGTCTACCCTTGGACAGCCAGTTGCGGCATCCTGGATTTCCGTGGAGGGCATGAGCCGATGCGCCGACTGCTGCTGAGCACCCTGTATGGCACCCTGCTGGTGGGCGGCTCCCTGCTGTCCACCACCGTGCCCGCCCAGACCGAGCCCCGCAAGGACGTGGACCCTGCCGCCCTCTTCGCCCGGTTGGGCTGCACCCTGTGCCATGCCCCGGGCGCCCGCTACCACGAGCGCCTCGTCCAGTCCGCCAGCAAGTCCGAGCAGGAGCTGGTGAAGTGGATCCGCAACCCCGAGCAGTTCGCTCCCGGTACCACCATGCCCACCTACGCCTCGCTCGTCGACGAGCCCACGGCGCTCGCCCTGGCGCGGTGGATCAAGTCCGGCGGTCCGGCCGCTCGCAAGTAGGAGGCGCCGCATGCGTGTGCGCCGGGCGCTGCTCGTCGTGGATCTCGATGGTGTGGCCGGTGTGGACGCGCCCGACGCGCTCAGCGCCGGGACGGCGGAGTACGCGCGCGCCCGCGCCCTGCTGACGGCCGAGGTGAATGCCGCGGTGGAGGGCCTGCTCGCCGCGGGCTACCCGCGGGTGCGGGTGAGCGACAGCCACCTGTCCGGCTCCGGTGAGTCCAACCTGCTCCTCGATGCGCTGCACCCCGCGGCCGAGCCGTACTTCCTCGTCCCGGACGCGTACGCGCCCCACCTCTTCGAGGACGTGGAGGCGGTGGCCTGTCTGGGCATGCACGCGGCGGCGGGCCCGGTGGGCTTCGCCGCGCACACCGTGAACCTGCTGGGCGAGTGGACGTGCGCTGGACGGGCGCTGTCCGAGGCGGACTTGGTGCTGGCGCTGGCCGCGGAGGCCGGGGTGCCGGCGGTGTTCGTCTCGGGCGATGACGTGCTCCAGGCGCAGCTCGGCGGCCGCGTGGCCTCCGTGCGCACCAAGGAGGCCCTCTCCGTCACCCGCGCCTTCTCGCGCGCGCCCGAGGCCGTGCTGCCGGAGCTCACCCGCGCCGCTTCGCAGCCCGCCCGCCCCGTGGAGCCCCTCCCGGACGCGCCGCTCGTCCTCACCTTCAAGAGCGGGCACCAGGCCGCGCTCGCCGCCCAAGCGGGGGCCCGGCGGTTGGACCGTTACCGCGTGGAGGTGGAGGGGCCCACCTTCCGCGAGCGCTACACGCGGGCCCTTCACGCCGCCCGGGCCGCCACCGCGGTGCTGGGGGACGCGGTGCCGGATGCCCCCGGCAGCCCCGCCTTCCTCCGGGATGTCTCGGCGCTCTTCCACCTGCGAGGGCCTCCCGCGCACCCGCCCTCCCCGCGGACGGAGGCGGTGGACCGCGCGCTCGGGGCCTTCCTCTCGCTGACGGAGGGAGCGGACGACGAGGCGCGGGCCCTGCGCGCGCTGACGCTCCACATGCTGGAGGGCCATGCGCCCGGGGTCTTCGCACGCCGGGGACTGGGGCCCACGCTGGAGGCGGCGGTGGCCGCGCTGGCCGAGGTGCCGCTGGTGCTCCCCGACGGGCTCTCCCCGGACGTGGGCATGGCGCGGGTGGACGCCTGGTACGTGCGCCGCGAGCGCGGCCTGCCCCATGCCCCGCTGACGCCGTACCTCCTCCGGGCCTACCTGGAGCACCTGGATGGCGAGGGCCACGGCCTCCATGCGTGGCTGCTGGGGGAGATGGCCGCCACGCGCGGCCTGGACGTGCGCCTGTCCATCCCCGCACGGGCCATGCGCGAGCTCTCCCGCGTGGCGGACCTCTACTGGCTCACGCACCTGTACCTGCTGGACACCCGCTACCTGCGCACCGCGCCGCGGCACCCGGACGCCACGGCCTGGACGGAGGAGTTGCTGGTGGCCACCCCCTGGGTGGTGGAGCAGGGCAACGTGGACCTGGGCGCGGAGCTGGCCTTCTGTCTCCAGTGCGTGGACGAGGCGGGGGGCGGGGCCCACGAGGCCCTCCTGTGCCTGCTCGAGCGTCACCAGCAGCCCGATGGCCGCATGGAGGACGCCCATGCCACCGCGGGCGCGCTGCTCGCCTTCGCGGGCGCCGAGGAGCGTCATCCGAAGTTCTCACGGTGACGAACGGACAGGCACCGGCGGGGCGCCATCTTTCCCAGATGGGGAAATGACTTTCCATGGAGAGCCTGTAGGCCTCTGTGTGCCCGCTCCGGCGGGTGTTGATCCTCTCACGTTCTGAGACGCCCACCGTCGAGCGTTGGACGGAGTGGCTGTCGACAGGCAGACCTCTACGGCTTTCCTGGAGTTCCAGCCGATGCCGGGAAAATCCCGCATCCCCACCCTCACTTTTGCCACCCGGTGAGCCCCAGGTGGCCGAGAGCCGGAGGTGTGAGCCATGGGTTTCACGTCTTTCGAAGGTCTGCGGAACGGGATGGCCGGGCGCGTGGCGGGTCGGAGCGTGGTGGCGTGGGTGCTCACGTCGGCGCTGGTGGGCGCCACGGGCTGCGGGGTGGCGGAGCTGCCCGCGGACGAGCAGGGCTCGGAGTTGCGGACCCTGGAGCAGGCGCTCCGGGAGGAGAACGGGCTGTCGCTCAACGGCCTGTCGCTCAACGGCCTGTCGCTCAACGGGCTGTCGCTCAACGGCCTGTCCACCACGAACTTCTCCACCTGGTTCAACGGCGATCCGGCCAACAACGACCGGCTGATGCGCTACATGGTCCGCTGCGCGGTGCCCGCGGGCCAGACGCGCACCTTCACCAGCTCGCTGACGGGCACCGTGTACTCCTGGACGGGCCTGCTGGGACTGGCGCCCAACTGGGCGAGTGGCGCGCCGGCCACCGTGGAGGAGCAGCAGGTCATCTCCTCGTGCCTGGGGGCCCACGCCAACAACTACGGCCTCAACGTCTCCATCTCCGTGCTGGGGCGTGACGCGACGGGCAGCACCATCCCCTTCTCCTCCGAGGAGCTGTCCACCTTCTCCCGCAAGGAGTCGTGCTTCTTCGGCAACGTCTTCACCAACGAGGGGCTCTTCGCCGGCAATGACCGCAACGCGCTGGCCTCGGACGAGAGCACCGACCGTCCGTGTGGCCTGAAGGGCTTCGGAGCGCAGTCCAACCCGGCCTGCGAGCAGGTGAAGCGCATCGGCCAGTGCGAGCAGTACTGCACGCTGGACGCCAGCGGCACGTACTACACGCAGTGCACCTACAACGGCGTGCAGTACAAGCCGCTCACCACCCGCATCCGCGCCCAGGACGTGCACCGCTGCGGTGACGGCGTGTGCCAGAAGGGCGAGAGCTGCGGCTTCGGCATCACCGCGGACAGCTGCCTGCTCGACTGCGGCACCTGCGTCCTCTGAGGGGCGGTGGCCTCAGGCCACGCGCACCCGAGGGAGCTCCTCGCGGCGCTCCACCCGCATGGGCATGGGGCCGCGGGGACGGAGGCTGACGTGGGCCTCGGGCACCACGGGCACGCCGGGCACCTCGCGCAGCCGGAAGCGCTGCGCCACCAGCGTGAGGAGCAGCTGGGCCTCCATCATCGCGAAGTTGTTGCCGATGCACTGGCGCTGCCCGCCACCAAAGGGCAGGTAGGCCCAGCGCGGCCGGTCCTTGCTGTTCTCCGGGAGGAAGCGCGCCGGGTCGAAGCGCTCCGGCTCGGGCCAGAAGTCCGGGTGACGGTGGGTGACGTAGGGGACGAGGATGACGATGTCCCCCTTGGGAATCCGGTAGCCGTCCACCACGTCGTCCTCCAGGGGCACGCGGGGAATGGCCCAGATGGGCGGGTAGAGGCGCATGGCCTCCTCGAAGACGCAGCCCACGTAGCGCAGCCTCGGCAGGTCCGCCACCGTGGGCATCCGCCCGCCGAGCGCCGCGTCCACCTCCGCGTGCAGCGTGGCCTCCACCTCCGGGTGTCGTGCCAGCAGGTGGAACGTCCACGCCAGCGAGGTGGCCGTCGTCTCGTGGCCGGCCAGCAGCAGCGTCATCACCTCGTCGCGCAGCTGCGCGTCATCGAAGGTGTCCCCGGTGTCCGCGTCGCTGGCGGCCATGAGCATGCCGAGCAGATCCTCCGCCTGCGTCCCGGCCGCGCGGCGCTGGGAGATGAGGCCGCGGACGATTCCATCCAACGTGTCCACCGCCCGGCGGAAGGCGCGGTTGCTCCGCGTGGGCAGCCGGTAGAGCCAGGGCAGGTAGGGCAGGGGAGAGATGATGCGCGCGTTGGTGACCTCGAGCGCGGTGGTGAAGGCCTCGCCCACGGTGGTGGTGTGCCCGGCCACGTCCACGCCGAAGAGGGCGCGCACCGCCACGGTGAGGGTGAGCCGCATCAACTCCTGGAACACCGGCAGCGGCGTGCCCCCGTCCGCCGCGCGCTCCCAGGCCGGCAGCAGCTCGGCGATGGTGTCCGTCATCCGCGTGCCGAGCGCCGCCAGCCGCTCGCGGTGGAAGGCGGGCTGGGCGAGCCGGCGCTGGCGCTTCCAGAAGTCCCCCTCGGCGGTGAGCAGGCCGTTGCCCACCAGGGGACGTGTCTTGTCGAAGACGGTGCCCTTCGTGTAGCGGGCGCTCGCGTCGGCGAGCACGTGTTTGACGTGCTCGGGGTGCGTGAGCTGCTCCACGTAGATGTAGCCCATGCGGTAGCGCACCACGTCTCCCAGCCGCCGCTGGCTGTCGAGGTAAAGGCCGAGCGGGTTGCTCGCGCGCTCGGGCAGGTGGCCCCAGAGCCAGTGGCCCGGGGGCATGGGAGGCAGCGGTGCGGAGGGGGTGTTCATGAGGGACGGGCCGTTTCGGGAAGAGGCGGGAGTGTGTCCGCCGTGGAGCGTGGGAACCAGCATCCACGGGGAGACTGACGTCACCTGACGAGTCCCCTCTTCCCCTGGGAGAGGGCCAGGGAGCGAGGCCATGTATACCCGGCGTGAAGTCATCGGAGTGCTGGGCTCGGGGACGGAGGCGCACCGGAGCTGGGTGGAGGTAGCCCTTGAGCTGCACGCGCCAGGTGCCCGCGGCCGGGCGGGGCACTGTTGATGCGGGAGTTCCGGATTGGATCCAGATTCGAAAATCATTCTCCGGGTGCTACCGGGGCCGGGAGGTAGCGGGCCGTCGTCTCGCCGCCGCCGAAGTCGACGGTGAGGAATGGCTCGGTGATGTCCCCCTCGGGGCGTGCGGCGGGGAGCCCGGGCCGCGGGAGGACGAGGAGCTTGTCCCCCTCGAGCGTCAGGACGTGGCCCTCCCGGGTCACCGGGGTGCTCGACAGGTGGAGCGTGATGGACGTCGCCTCCACGAGCGTGTCCGGGTTCTCGAACATCGACGGGGAGACGTGCACGGGGAGGGCGGGGACACTCACGCCCTCGCTGGAGCACGTCCAGGACGTGGCCGCCTCCCCTGGCGCGGTGAAGACGACGCGGGCGGGCGTGGCCACGGTGGCCGGGCCGTCCTGTCCCACCACGTAGGCGCAGGGCGGTTCGGCGGGGGTGAGGCTCCAGACCATCAGCCCCGCGAGCAACACGCCACCCGACAGTGGCAGCCACTGGCGGAAGGCCGCTCGTTGCTTCTCACTCGAATCGGAGGGGCGCACCTGTCCAGGTATTGATGCGAGGACAGGGGATTGGATCTCCCGCGCTCAATACACCGTCAGCCGCAGGGTGAGGGTCGAGGGCGAGGGCGGCAACAGGCCCCCGGCCGTGGCGGTGACATTGAATTCGTACACGCCCGCCTGGGTGGGCGTGCCCGAGACGACGCCCGTTCCGGCATTCAAGGTGAGGCCCGGTGGGAGGGCGCCGTTCTCCGTCTTCCTCCACGTCCAGGTGACGGAGCTGGGGGTGCTCTGGAGGGTATGGGTATACGCCGAGCCGGCGCGCGCATCCGGGAGGGCGCTGCTCTTGATGCAGACCTCGGAGCCCGAGCACGAGATGGAGGTGAGCTGGAGGCGGCGCACCCGGCTCTGCGGAGGCTCGTCGGAGTCGGTGACGCGGACCTCGAAGGGAGGCGTGCCACTGCCCGCGTAGGCCGCGCCGTCGAGCCTGCCGTTGACGCGCAGGACGATGCCCGGGGGCAGTGCGCCACTGGAGAGCTCGAAGGTGTAGGGCGGCTTGCCTCCGGTGGCCGAGAGGAGCTCCACATAGTCCTTGCCGCTCTCGAAGTACGCGAGGACGTCCGGCCCGGCCAGGTGCAGGAGGGGCCGGATGCGCAGGGAGAATTCCTGGCCGCGGCGCTGGGGCTCGGCGCCCTGGTCCACCACCTCGACGGTGAAGGTGGACTCCCCGGCGGTGAGCGGCTTGCCGGAGAGCTCTCCTCGCGCGGTGTCGAAGGACAGGCCCGCGGGCAGCTCGCCCGTGGTGGAGAAGGTGTATGGAGGCGTGCCGCCGCTGACCTGGAAGCGGTGGAAGTAGCTCACCGTCTCCGTGCCGGGCCCGGGCGCATCCGGCACGAGCATGAGCCGCGCCGGGCCCGCGTCGGGGTTGCCACCCTCCGCTTCCGTGCCCCCGTCCGTGCCCCCGTCCATGCCCATGCCCGAGGGATCCTCGCCGGTGCAGGGCCCGCGCTCGCCGCAGTCCGGGAGGCAGACGCCCTCGGAAGCCAGACACGTCCAGCCCGAGGCACAGGCCCCCTGTGCGTCACACGCGGGGAAGCGGGAGAGGTTGGGTTGGAAGGTGCAGGCCGCCACTCCGAGGAGCACGGCCAGTCCCAGCCACGTCAGCCCCTGTCTCATGGCAGCTCCCAGACGAAGAAGACGGCGCCTCCGGCCCCCAGCAGCGCGCCCGTCCCCATCAGCACGTTGGCCGTGCGCGCCTGCCGCTGGCCCTCGCGCAGGCGCCCGGTGAAGCAGGAGCGGAAGGCCTCGCCCTCGCCCGTGCAGCCCGCGTTGCCCTGGGAGAGCACCGCCTCCGTGTTGCGCGCCGCCAGCCCGAAGCCCACTCCGGCCGCCAGCGCCACGCCACCCGCCGCCAGCAGCACCGTGGGCCACACCCCGCCCGGGCGTTTCACCGCGCCAGCCGGCAGGCGCGTCTTCCACAACTCCTGGAAGGCCTCACGCGCCCGCGCCTCCTCCTGGCCGGGCGGCAGTCCCTCTCCGGAGAGCTCGACGAGGGTGTGGGACTCGAGGCCCTCGCGATCCACCAGCGTGAGCGCCACGCTGCGCCCACCGCCCACGCCGAGCGCGACGCCTCGCACCAGCCGCTGCGCGCCGAGCGCCTTCGCCTGCGCTCCCCGGCACGCCGCGTCCACGCAGCCCGGCAACCGTCCACCCTGGGCGCGCACCTTCGCCACCGTGTCCGCGCGCGGCTCCAGGCACACGCCGGAGGTGCCCTCCGCCGCCCGGCGCACGGCGTCCTCCACCTGCCGGGCCTCGGCCGTGGACAGCGCCACCGGTTGGAAGGGGAGCAGCACCCACCGCTCGCCGCCTCTGCACGGGGCCTGCGCCAGCGACAACGCCAGCGCGAAGGAGAGAAGGCTCATGGCGAGAGATCGGGCTGTTGCTCGGGCGCCACGGGCGTCTGCCCGAGGCTGGCCATGTAGCCGTTGTAGAAGCGCGGGCCGAAGGGCACGGAGAAGAGCCTGTCACGCAGGGCGTCCTCCATGGCGCCTCGCGCGGCCAGGGCGTTGTCGCGCCACGAGAGGACTCCGCCATCCACCACCGCGCCCGCGCGGGCGAAGCGGAAGGAGGCCTCGCGCCCCGCGCCCCTCAGGAAGTAGCCCTGCGAGGGAGGCAGCCCCAGCACCACCGAGCGCTCGCGCTCCTTGTGGAGCTCGGCCACCCGCAGGCCGCGCGCGTCCTCCACCCACAGCCGGCCCTCCAGGCCCGCGGGCAACAGGAGGAAGCCCAGGCGCGCCTCGTCCCCCAGGTCCACCAGCGCCGCCGCCCGGTCCAGCGCGGGCGGTTGGATGGAGACCTCGAGCCGGCCGCGCACGTCCTCCACCCCCTGGTTGGCGGCGGCGACGAAGGCGCTCAGCTCCGAGTACTCCACCCGCCCGTCCGCGTTGACGTCCGCGGCGCCGGAGAGCGCGGAGAGCACCTGGTGGCTGAAGACGCCCGAGCGGATGGCGCTCCACTCGTGGCTCTCCTGCTCGCGGGTGGTGGAGAGCACGGCGCCCACGTTGGGGTAGCGCGCCAGCTCGCGCGTGGCCAGCAGCCCCTTCACCGCCTGCACCTGGGCGGGCGCCACGGGCAGCGCGCCGCGCGAGTTGACGAAGAAGTACGAGTCACACGCGTCCACGATGAGGTGGACGAAGGCGGCGGTGCTGGGGGCGATGACCTGGGAGTAGAGGTCCGTGCGGGTGAAGGGCCCGTCCAGCAGGCTCACGGCGCCCTCGCCGGCGGGCCCGCGCTTGCCGTGGCCGGTGAAGACGAAATACAGCACGGGCGAGTCGCCGCGGGCCTTGTCCTCGGCCATGCGCGCGTTGAGCTGGCGCAGGGCCTCCTTGAGGGCGGCCCGGGTGGGCGGACGCGTGCGGGCGGCGAGCCCCGGGTGGAGCGCCTGCGTGTCCGCGTCCAGCACGGAGAGGAAGAGCGTCTCCTTCGTGCGCGAGGAGAAGAGCTCGTAGTAGCGCGCGCCGTCGTCATCGGCGTAGCGCAGGGGCGCCTGCTTGGGCTCGGTGCCGGTGTTGTTGGCGATGATGAGCGCGTAGGCGGCCCGTGCGGGAGCGGCGCTCGCGGTGGAGCCGGCGAGGAGCGCGAGCCACAGCAGGGCTGCCGGAGCGCATCGGAGCGGTCGCATACGCGGGGGGTCTCCGGGGGGAACGACGAGGGCGCTCAAGGTGCCACGGTTGCATGTGGGGAATCCACCCGCCCTCCCAGGGGGCTGGGACCCACCAGGGGGTGTGTTGCGCAGATGACCCTGGGCGTCATGGAGCGGGAGTTGCTCCCACCCGGGTGGCTCCAGGGGGAGGACCTGGGCGGGTGTGGCGCAATCGGGCTCATCCCCCTACCCGTGACGTTCAGGCTTCCTCGTCGGGCAGGAGGGTGAGCAGCAATGTGTCGTCGGGGCCGAGCGGACGCCAACCGGGCGGCGGTGGCGTGGCGAGGAGTGAATCACTGACCCGGTCGGCACGCTCCTTATGGGTTTCCGGGGTGTAGGCAATCCACGAGCCGAGCGCCTCGGCGACCTTGAAACGGTTGGCGTCGTCCAGCACCGTCGGCCACCCGTCGGGAACACTCTGGGACCACAGGCGTGTGAAGACATCGCGTACGAATCGTGTGACCTGTTTGCGCCGCTCCGCCTCGGCGAGCAGACCGCTCAACACCTGTACCCCGGCGACGTCATCCTTGCCGAGCTCCTCGGCCAGCAAGTGCAGCGGGACGGCAGGACGCGCATCCGCGAAGGCGGTGAGCGAGTCGTAACCCCGTTCACGAACCCGCTCATACAGGCGTGCCTTCACATTGCCCTGCCAGGCACGTCCGCTGCTCATGGTCCTCTCCATCGGATGAAATCCATCTGGATGCCGTAATCCGTCATGCGCTTCGCGACTGTTCCCAGGACCTCGGTTGGCGTCAACATCCGGCCGGCCCTGGCTTCGGCTTTCCGCAGCGTCTCCATGATCATCCGGTTCCATTCACCGGGCCAGGTGCGCCCCAGCTTCCAGTTCCCACCCCCGTGGATGGCCTGGTGGTGGGCCTGCTCCAGCCTGACGCAGAAATGGTCGATGCTCATCTCACCGGTGAAGCCGCGCTTCTCGAACCACTCGCGGAACTCCTTGGGCAGGACGTGGTGCCCCGGTGGCTCGGCCATGCCAGCCCCCGCTCTGTCCGTCACCCGCATGCCCCGCACCTCGGGCCCATCGCCCAGCGCCTCGCGCACGCCGTGCGGCAGCTCGTCGTGCGCCTCGGCCATCAACACCTGTCCGGCCTGAATCCGTACCGCCGCACTCACGGCAGGCAGTGAGATGACGCCCGCCCGCACCAGCCGCCGCATCATCTCCACCCATTCGGCTGAGACGACGATGCGTGTGCCCATCATCACCCCGTCGCCTCCCATCATCATGCCCATCCCCAGGGTCGCGGGCGCCGATGGTCCCAGCCGAGGCAGCGAGAACTTCATCGCCGACACCATCGTCACCATCTCCACGAGCTGCGCCAGCGCCATCACCTTCTGGATATTCCTCAGCCCCGAGTGGAGGCGCTGCGCCGTCGCGTTGAACTCGCCGGACAGGTGGCCCATCAGCAGGGGCATGTCCTGGGCCGCTGCCTTCAACTGCCCTGGCTCTTGCGAGGCCAGTGCGGTCATGGCCGGCTCCAGCATCTTCTGCCAGCGGTCCATCTCCACGAACAGCGTCTCCAACGAGTTGTAGCCGTGCTTGAACGCCACATCGAGCAGGTGGAGCACGTCGACCCAGGCCGCCAGCACCAGTGAGCCCAGCATGGCCGCCTCGAGCCGGGGGCCCGCCAGGCGCAGCAAGGCCAACCGCATGTCCTCGTCCTCCACCTCCGAGGCGGCGTCGGCCAGCCGGGTGGCGGCGGCGAGCTCGGCTTCCATCCATCGCAGCTGGCTCTGGCCATACCCGACATGGGGCAGGAAGAGACCAGCGCCCTTACCGGCGATGCCCCAATGGCTCTTCTCCAGCTTGGAGAGTTCCCCGGAGAGGCGGCGGGTGGTGCCGGCCACGTCACTCAGTGCACCACGAAACGCCAGGTGGGCCGCCAGGGTGCTCCCCCTCGCGGTCCCCTCCGTGCTCCCCCTCAATCCCTGGCCGTGGTGCAGCCACTGTGGCCCCACGGGCTCGAGTGGCGCGGCGGCCTCGCCGTGCGAGTAATGCAGTTTCATTCCCCGGCCGGGCGGCGGCGTCAGTGACGCGCATCCGGTGGACGACAGGGCCAGGACGAGCAGCAGCCCCAGCGTCGTCACTTCCAAACGTGTCGGCTCACGCCACCCTGTCATCCGCGCCTCCGAGGGGGACTCCCATTCTGGCGGACGCTTCCGATGACGCACCCGGTCATTTCCAGCGGGGAGTGGGTTCAGGGTTCCCACAGCCCCCCACCCCGTCAGGGGGGCGGGCGGCCGAGGCCCTCCCGGTGACGATTGTCGAACCCTGGCGATCCACCCGAGCGGTCAATTCGCAATGACAGCATGAGCGAAGGGTGACGGGGGTGGGCGGGGCACGGTAAGTCGCCGAGGGATGGAGTGGGATGCGCGGACATTGCAACGCTTCCGGGACGGTGAGCCGGAGACCCTGGCACGGGTGTACCGGGCGCACGCGGAGACGTTGGCGAGGATGCTGCGGGCCATGGCGTGGCGGGGGCGGGGATTCGGGCAGATGAGGGGCGCGCTGGAGCTGGAGAACACGGTGCTGGAGACGTTCGCGCGGGCCTTCGAGCCACGGACGCGGGCGGCGTACGACGGGGTGCGGCCGTACGGGCACTTCCTGGTGGGCATCGCGCGCAACGTGCTGTTGGAGCAGACGCGGCAGCGCGAGGTGGCGGTGGGGTTGGAGCCCTTCGAGGAGACGGGCGCGGCGCCCGAGGAAGTCGAGGGCCTGGCGCAGACCTTGGAGGACCGGGAGGTGGAGGGGTTGCTGGCGGCCTTCAAGGAAGGACTGTCGGCGGAGGAGCGGGGGCTGTTCGAGCTGCGCTTCGGCGAGGAGGAGATGGCGCAGGAGGGCGCGGCGGAGCGGCTGGGGCTGACGCGCATCCAGGTGCGGCGGAGGGAGCTGGGGTTGAAGACGCGGCTGCTCGAGTTCCTGCAGGCGCGCGGGTACCTGGAAGGGATGGAAGTGAGGGGGTGGAGCTTCTTCAAGCGGCGAGGCCAGTCATGACGAGGTGTGGGGACCGGCAGGCGAAGCAGGCGCTGGAGGCGCTCTTCCGGGGCGAGCTGGACGGGGAGGGCTTCCACCGGTTGCGCGCGCACGCCGCGGGGTGTGACGAGTGCCACGAGGCCTACGACAAGCTGGGCCGGGTGGAGTCGGTGCTGGAGAAGCGCGCGTTGCCCGCGAGCCGGGAGGCGCTGCTGGAGAAGGAGCTGATGGCGCGGCTGGGCGCCGCCACGACGCCGGCCCGTGCACCGGTGCGGACCGGGCGCGAGCGCTTCTTCCCGCGCTTCCTGGTGCCGGCGATGGCGGGGCTGGCGCTGGCCGGTGTGGCCATGCTGGTGGTGGTGCCACAACTGCGGACGCGCGAGACGTCCGAGTGGCAGGCGCGAGGCGGAGAGACGGGCACGTCGGCCTGGGGCATCCGGGTGTTCTGCGTGGGCGGGGACGGACAGGTGACGGGCGAAGCCCGGCCTGGCGGGCGTCTGGTGTGCGGAGAGGGGAGCGCGGTGCAGTTCAGCTACACGGCGCCGGAGGCGGCGAGGCTGACGGTGGAGGCGACCTCACCGGAGGGTGAGCCGCTGCGCTTCTTCCCGCCGGAGGGGACGGAGCAGGAGGTCGAGGCGGGAGTGGACGTCCTCCTGCCGCTGAGCACGCCGGTGCAGGAGGGCTGGCTCGCCGGGCCGCTGGAGGTGCGAGCGACCTTCGAGGACGCGCGGGGCCGGCCCCTCTCCAAATCACACCTGACGCTGACCCCGCGCTGACCGCCGTCTTCCCTCTCCCTCTGGGAGAGGGCCAGGGTGAGGGTCTACCCGCCGAGCAAGCCGAATCACCGGACCCCCTTGGCATGTCCGGAGGCACCGCGCACCGTCAGTCGCGCCATGACCCCCGAGCGTCCCATCCGAGTCCTCTTCCTGAGCATGGGCAATGCGGCCCGGAGCATCATGGCCGAGTACCTGCTGCGCCGGGTGGGGCACGGGCGCTTCGAGACCTTCAGTGCGGGTGTGCTGCCGAGGGGTGAAGTCCACCCGCTGGCGCTCCAGGTGCTGCGAGAGCGCTTCCGGTTGGATCCACGGGACGCGCGCAGCAAGTCCTGGGAGGAGTTCCGGGGCGAGCACTTCGACCTGGTCATCACGCTCTGTGACAAGGCGCACGAGGCCTGGGCGGTGTGGCCGGGACAACCGCGAGCGGCGTACTGGGACGAGCCGGACCCGGTGGCCTTCGCGGGGAGCGACGCGGCGCGCGAGCAGCTCTTCCTCCAGGTGGGGCGGGAGCTGTCCCAGCGCCTGGACCTGCTGTGCGCGCTGCCGGTGGAGAAGCTGCTGCATCTGCCGAACGGGGACGCGCGGGCGGCGGCACCGCTGTAGCACTTCCATTCCCACGCCAGCACCTTCCGGGTGCCGGGGCGGGGAATCACGGGACACGTGTGCGCTCGGCTGGGCGCCTGCCCTCTGAGGGGCATTCCCCTACCCGGAACGAACGCGAAGGCTCCTCGGGTTGGGAGATCGCCAAACCTCAGCACTGGAGCAGGCCTTTGAATCGTCGCACCAGCCATTCCAGCCGTACCCAGACTGGGAAGAAGACCCGCAAGCCGACCACGCTCGCCCGCCACGCGCACGCCCGTCCCCGGCGGGTCGCGACGCTCGAGGCGCTCGAGACCCTGCTGGAGTCCTTGCGAGCCGTCACCCACGGAGACTTCTCCGTGCGGCTGCCGCCCGAGGCGCAGCCCCAGGCGATGGAGGACATCGCCCACGCCTTCAACGCGATGGTGGCGATGAACCAGCGGATGCAGGACGAGCTGGTGCGCGTGGAGCGCGTGGTGGGCCGCGAGGGACAGATGGCGGAGCGCGCGTCGCTCGGCCCGGTGAGCGGCGGGTGGGCGTCGAGCATCGGCTCCATCAACTCGCTCATCGCGGACCTGGTGCAGCCCACCACCGAGGTGGCGCGCGTGCTGGGCGCGGTGGCCCGCGGTGACCTGACGCAGAAGATGGCGCTGGACCTGCCGGGGCAGCCGGTGAAGGGCGAGTTCCTCCGCATCGGCACCACGGTGAACGCGATGGTGGATCAGCTCAGCTCGTTCGCCGCCGAAGTGACGCGCGTCGCGCGCGAAGTCGGTACGGAAGGAAAGCTGGGAGGCCAGGCGCGTGTGCCGGGAGTCGCCGGGACGTGGAAGGACCTCACCGACAGCGTGAACCAGCTGGCCAACAACCTGACCGCCCAGGTGCGTAACATCGCCGAGGTGACCACGTCCGTGGCCCGCGGTGACCTGTCGCGGAAAATCACCGTCGACGCGCGCGGCGAGGTGCTCGAGCTGAAGAACACCGTCAACACGATGGTGGATCAGCTCCGTTCGTTCGCGGGCGAAGTGACGCGCGTCGCGAAGGAAGTCGGTACCGAGGGCAAGCTGGGTGGCCAGGCCGACGTGCCCGGCGTCTCCGGCGTGTGGAAGGACCTCACGGACAACGTGAACCTGATGGCCTCCAACCTGACCACCCAGGTGCGAGGCATCGTCAAGGTCGTGACGGCGGTCGCCAACGGGGACCTGTCCCAGCGCCTCGTGGTGGATGCCAAGGGCGAGGTGGCCGCGCTGGCCGACACGCTCAACAGCATGACCAAGACGCTCGGCATCTTCGCCGACCAGGTGACCAGCGTCGCCAAGACGGTGGGCGTGGAAGGCAAGCTGGGCGCCCAGGCGGATGTGCCCGGTGTGGCCGGGACGTGGAAGGACCTCACCGACAACGTGAACCTGCTGGCCAACAACCTCACCGCCCAGGTGCGAAACATCGCCGAGGTGAGCACGGCCGTCGCCCGCGGTGACCTGTCCAAGAAGATCACGGTCGATGCCCGGGGCGAGGTGCTCGAGCTGAAGAACACCATCAACACGATGGTCGAGCAGCTCCGCTCGTTCGCCGGTGAGGTGACCCGCGTCGCGAAGGAAGTGGGTACGGAAGGAAAGCTGGGCGGTCAGGCCGACGTGCCAGGCGTCTCCGGTACCTGGAAGGACCTCACCGACAACGTGAACTTCATGGCCTCCAACCTGACCGCCCAGGTGCGCAACATCGCCCTGGTGACCACGGCGGTGGCCAACGGTGACCTGTCCAAGAAGATCACCGTGGACGTGAAGGGAGAAATCCTGGAGCTCAAGAACACCATCAACACGATGGTGGATCAGCTCCGGTCGTTCGCCGCCGAGGTGACGCGCGTCGCGAAGGAAGTGGGTACGGAAGGAAAGCTGGGCGGCCAGGCCGAGGTGCAGGGCGTGTCGGGCGTCTGGAAGGACCTGACCGACAGCGTGAACTCGATGGCCTCCAACCTCACCAACCAGGTGCGCAACATCGCCAAGGTGACGACGGCGGTGGCCAACGGAGACCTGTCCAAGAAGATCACCGTCGACGCGAAGGGGGAAATCCTCGAGCTGAAGGACACCATCAACACGATGGTGGATCAGCTCAACGCGTTCGCTTCCGAGGTGACCCGCGTCGCGCGCGAGGTCGGTACCGAGGGCAAGCTGGGTGGCCAGGCGCGGGTGCCCGGCGTCGCCGGCACGTGGAAGGACCTCACGGACAACGTGAACCTGATGGCCCGCAACCTGACCACGCAGGTGCGCGGCATCGTCAAGGTGGTGACCGCGGTCGCCAACGGTGACCTGACCCAGAAGCTCGTCGTGGACGCGAAGGGCGAGGTGGCCGCGCTGGCGGACACCATCAACAGCATGACGGACACGCTGGGCACCTTCGCGCAGCAGGTGTCCACGGTGGCCCGTGAGGTGGGTATCGAGGGCAAGCTGGGGGGCCAGGCCAAGGTGCCCGGTGCCCGCGGCGCCTGGAGGCAGCTGACCGACAACGTGAATCAGCTCGCCGGCAACCTGACGTCCCAGGTGCGCGCCATCTCCGAGGTGGCCACCGCCGTGACGAAGGGTGACCTGACGCGGTTCATCTCGGTGGATGCGGGCGGCGAGCTGGCCGCCCTGAAGGACAACATCAACCAGATGATCGTCAACCTCAAGGAGACGACGCAGAAGAACACCGAGCAGGACTGGCTCAAGACGAACCTCGCCAAGTTCTCCGGCATGATGCAGGGACAGAAGAACCTGGAGGCCGTCTCCCGGCTCATCATGTCCGAGCTGACGCCCCTGGTCTCCGCGCACCACGGCGCCTTCTTCCTCATGGACCTCGAGGACGGCCACCCCGTGGCCAAGCTCACCTCCAGCTACGCCTACCGCGAGCGCAAGAACGTGGGCAACCGCTTCCGCCTCGGCGAGGGCGTGGTGGGCCAGTGCGCCCTGGAGAAGAAGACCATCCTCCTCACCCACGTGCCGTCCGACTACATCCGCATCACCTCCGGCCTGGGTGAGGCCAGCCCCCTCAACATCATCGTCCTGCCCGTCCTCTTCGAGGGCGAGGTCAAGGCCGTCATCGAGCTGGCCTCCTTCCACCCGTTCAGCACCATCCATCAAATCTTCCTGGACCAGCTCACCGAGAGCATCGGCGTGGTGCTCAACATGATCATGGCCAACATGCGCACCGAGGAGCTGCTGCGTCAGTCGCAGAGCCTCGCCAACGAGCTCCAGAGCCAGTCGCGCGAGCTCACCCAGCAGCAGGAGGAGCTCAAGCGCTCCAACTCGGCGCTGGAGGCCCAGGCCCTCGAGCTGGAGGAGAAGGCCAAGCTGCTCGAGCAGCAGAACATCAAGGTGGAGGAGAAGAACCGCGAAGTGGAGCAGGCGCGCTCCTCCCTGGAGGAGAAGGCCGAGCAGCTCTCGCTCATCTCCAAGTACAAGAGCGAGTTCCTCGCCAACATGTCCCACGAGCTGCGCACGCCGCTCAACAGCATGCTGGTGCTCGCCAAGCTGCTCGCGGACAACTCCGACGGCACGCTGGGCCGCAAGCAGGTGGAGTACGCGGAGACCATCTACTCCTCGGGTGGGGACCTGCTGTCCCTCATCAATGAAATCCTCGACCTGTCCAAGGTGGAGGCCGGGAAGATGCAGGTGGAGCCGCGCGACTCCGCCGTGGCGGAGCTGGTGGAGTTCGCCCGCCGCACCTTCGGCCCCGTGGCCGAGCAGAAGCACCTGGGCTTCCTCACCGAGGTGGGCTCGGAAGTGCCCGCCACCGTCTTCACGGACCCCAAGCGCCTGCAGCAGATTCTGAAGAACCTGCTGTCCAACGCCTTCAAGTTCACCAGCACGGGCCAGGTGACGCTGCGCATCCGCATGGCGGACACCGAGGAGCGCTTCGCCGCGCCGGAGCTGGTGGAGGCCGACCAGGTGCTCGCCTTCTCCGTCATCGACACGGGCATCGGCATCCCCGAGGACAAGCAGAAGCTCATCTTCGAGGCCTTCCAGCAGGCGGATGGCACCACCAGCCGCAAGTACGGCGGCACCGGCCTGGGGCTCTCCATCAGCCGTGAGCTGGCGCGTCTGCTCGGCGGTGAAATCCGCGTGCGCAGCTCGCGCGGGGCGGGCAGCACCTTCACCCTCTACCTGCCGCGCAGCTACAGCGGCCCCGAGCGGGGCGGCGAGCCGGCCAGCGACACGGACGTGGGCTACACCCCCATGCTGCGCGAGCTGCTGCCGCGCGACGAGGTGCACGGCACCGCGGCCCCCCATCCGCTGGTGGATGACCGCGACGACCTCGGCCCCGATGACCGGGTGCTGCTCGTCGCGGTGGATGACCTGGAGTTCGCCCGGGGCCTCGTGGCCACGGCCCACCAGAGCGGCCTCAAGGCCCTGGTGGCCACGCGCGGCGACGTGGCGCTCTCACTCGCCCAGCGGCTCAAGCCGTACGCCATCGTCCTGCAGCTCGGCCTGCCCGTCATCGACGGCTGGAGCGTGTTGGATCAGCTCAAGCGCGACACGCGCACCCGCCGCATCCCCGTCCAGGTGGTGAGCGTGGACCGGCTGCGCGGCGCCTCGTGCGGCGGCGGCTTCGTCTACCTCGACCGGCCCTTCACCCCCGAGGCCATCCAGGGCGCCTTCAGCCACCTGGAGCTCAAGGCCAACGGCCACCCGCGCAAGCTGCTGCTGGTGGACCCCAAGCCCGAGCTGCGTGAGTGCGTGCAGCAGCTCATCGACATGGGCGAGTCCCTGGAGATGCGCCAGCTCGAGTCCCACCGGGCCGTGGAGGCCCTGGACCGCGGCGAGGTGGACGCGCTCGCCCTGGACCTGGCCTCGCCCGGCGGCCGGGGCATGAAGCTGCTGGTGGAGCTGGTGCGCCGGCCCGCCCGCCTGCCCCCCGTGCTCCTCTATAGCGGCTCGCAGCTCCTCCCGGATGACGAGCGGCGCCTGCGGCGCTCGGCCGAGGCCGTGCTGCTCGAGGCGGCCGCCCGCTCGCCCGAGGCCGTGCTCGCCGAGGTGGGCCGCTTCCTGCGCAAGGTGGGAGATCAGTCCCGCGCCTCCGCCGAGGAGATGAAGGAGCTCTCCCGCTCGCTCACGGGCCGCAAGGTTCTCCTGGTGGACGATGACGCCCGAAACATCTTCGCCCTCACCAGTGTCCTGGAGAACCATGGCATGCAGGTGACCTTCGCCCAGGACGGACGGGCGGCCATGGACTTGATGGAGAAGAATCCGGAACTGGATGTGGTTCTGCTGGACGTGATGATGCCCGAGATGGACGGCTACCAGGCCATGCGCGCCATCCGCGCGGATTCCCGGTGGGCGTCTCTGCCGGTCATCGCCATCACCGCGCGGGCGTTGAAGGACGACCGCGAGAAATGCCTGGAAGCAGGCGCGTCCGATTATCTGTCCAAGCCGGTCGACACCGAGCGGCTTCTGGAGTTGATTCGCCGTTGGGTGGAGCCTTGCGCGGGAGCGAGATGACAGCGATGACGTGGTCCGAGGGGGGGAACAGCGGTGGTCTGCCGGTTCAGCCGGAGGTGCCGCGGGCCCGCATCCTGGTCGTCGATGATCACGCTCCCAACCTCCTCACCCTGGAAGCCACGCTCGGCGACCTGGGTGAGGTGGTGAAGGCGCACTCGGGCGAAGAGGCCCTGCTGCACCTGCTGCGCGAGGACTTCGCCCTCATCCTGCTGGACGTGCAGATGCCGGGCCTGGACGGCTTCGAGACGGCCCGGCTCATCAAGGAGCGCGAGCGCTCGCGCTTCATCCCCATCATCTTCCTCACCGCGCGCAGCCGGGACGCCTCGCACGTGTTCCGCGGCTACGCCCAGGGCGCGGTGGACTACGTCCTCAAGCCCTTCGCGCCGGAAATCCTCCGCTCGAAGGTGTCCGTCTTCGTCGAGCTGTTCCTCAAGGAGGAGAAGCTCAAGCGCCAGGAAGCCCTGCTGCGCCAGCGCGAGCGCGAGGCCATGGAGCGCGAGAGCGCCTACCGCTACCGCCTGCTGGGCGACGCCATGCCCCTGTGCGTGTTCGCCGCCGGCCCGGATGGCCGGCTGCGCTATGGCAACCGCGCCTGGACGGAGCTGTCCGGCCTGCCCTCCGAGGCGGTGGAGGACTTATGGCGCTCGGAGGTGATGCACCCGGAGGACCGGGAGGGCGTGTACGCCGCCTGGTGCCAGTCGGTGGGCACCGGCCAGCCCTTCGAGGTGCAGTTCCGCCTGCGCTGCCAGCGCACCCAGGCGTTCCGCTGGCACCTGGGCCGCGCCGTGGCGGAGCGCAACGAGCGTGGCCGCATCACCGGGTGGATCATCACCGCCACGGACATCGACAACCAGAAGCGGGCCGAGGAGGAGCTGGCCCGGGCGAGTGTGGCCAAGGACGCCTTCCTGGCCGCGGCCTCGCACGAGCTGCGCACGCCGCTGGCCGCGGCGAAGATGCAGGTGCAGCTGGCCCAGCGCAAGTTCGGCGCCGAGCTGACGGACGGGCCGCGCCGGGCGCTCGAGGGGTTGGACCGGCAGGTGGACCGGATGACGAAGCTGGTGTCGGACCTGCTGGACGTGAGCCGGCTGCTCACCGGGCGGCTGTCGCTGGAGGTGGAGGAGTTCGACCTGGTGCCCCTGCTGCGCACCACCTGTGAGCGGCTGCAGGCGCTCTCCACCGAGCACCGGCTGCGGCTGGAGACGCCCGAGACGCTGCCCATGCGGGGAGACCCGGGGCGCATCGAGCAGGTGGTGACCAACCTGGTGGCCAACGCCATCCGCTACTCGCCCCAGGGCGGCGCGGTGGAGCTGCGCGCCTGGTCCGAGGCGGGCAACGTCCTGCTCCAGGTACGAGACCAGGGCATCGGCATCCCGGCTGAAAAATTGCCAGTCATCTTCGAACGCTTCGGTCAGGCGCACGGCGCGAGGTATGGTGGCCTGGGCCTGGGGTTGACCATCTCCCAGGGCATCATCGAGCAGCACGGCGGGCGCATCTGGGCGGAGTCCCGGGGAGTAGAGGGCGAGGGCAGTACGTTCCACGTGTGCATGCCGCTGCAGTCCTAGCTTCCAGAACAGGACCTTCCGTCGTAGAAGGGGCCGTTTTCCGAGGTGGGGAGAAAGGGATGACGTTTGCGCGCGGGCGATCTTCCCGAAGCAGTGCGTCGGCTGATTGCCGAACACATTGATTCGGTCGAGCAGCTGGAGATCCTCTTGCTGCTGCATCAGCACCCGGAGCGTTCCTGGACCGCGGAGTCCGTGGCCCGGGAACTGCGGATCTCCCCCTTGTCGGCCGGGGACCGGCTGAAGGACATGGCTCGCGCGGCGATCCTGGCCAGGGTCCAGGGCAGCGAGGCGGAATACCGCTACGCGCCGGAGAGTCCCCAGATGGGAGAGGCGGTGTCCGGGCTCGCCGCAGCGTACTCGGAGCGCCGCGTGACGGTCATCAACCTCATCTTCTCCAAGCCGGTCGACAAGATCCGGACTTTCGCCGACGCCTTCCGGCTCCGAAAGGACGCTGACGATGACAATGGCTGATGCGGTCTTCCTGCTGTGTGCGGTGACCAGCCTCGCCTGCGCGGTGCTGCTTCTGCGCGGGTATGCGCAGAACCGGGTCCCCCTGCTGCTGTGGAGCAGCCTGTGTTTCGTGGGGCTGGCGGTGAACAACATCCTGCTGGTGGCGGACCTGATTGTGTTTCCCGGGAGGGATCTGCTGCTGTTCCGCAACCTGTCCGGGCTGCTGTCGCTCGCGCTGCTGGTCTTCGGACTGGTGTGGGATTCCGAATGAACGAGTTCCTCTCCGGCATGGCGGCTGCGCTGGCGCTGGTCGCCGGGTTGTTCTTCCTCCGGTTCTGGAGGAAGACGCGCGACCGCTTCTTCGCCTTCTTCGCCGCCTCCTTCTGGTTGATGGCGGTGCACCGCATGGTGGGCTTGTACCTGCGGGACAGCAGCGAGAACCAGCTCACGGCGTACATCATCCGGCTGGTCTCGTTCGTCCTCATCCTGGTGGCCATCATCGACAAGAACCGGGCGGCGCCTCGCAAGTAGGGACGGGCGCGGGCCCCGCGAGAGGACCCACGCGGCGGGCCCTCTTCGGCTGCTGTCCCCGGGCCTGTCAGGGCGGAGATGCGGCGAGCTGCGGGCTGATGCGCGAATGTGAGCCGCGCCCGGACGAGCG
This sequence comes from Archangium sp., assembly GCF_057119385.1. Taxonomy (NCBI): domain Bacteria; kingdom Pseudomonadati; phylum Myxococcota; class Myxococcia; order Myxococcales; family Archangiaceae; genus Archangium; species Archangium sp. Next base: position 25,553 of record NZ_DBNGVP010000139.1, read on the forward strand.
GACGTGCCGCTCTCCCTGAGCGCTACAGCGGGAGTACGGCCTCCTTGCCCCGCAGCGGGGGCGTCATGCCGTCCACGGGCAGCTTCAGCTGGAAGGCGGTGCCCTGGCCCGGCTGGCTGCGCACCTCGATTCTTCCGCCCATGCCCTGCACGATGCTGTTGCAGATGGCCAGCCCCAGGCCGGTGCCCACGCCCACCGGCTTGGTGGTGAAGAAGGGCTCGAAGATGCGCCGCTGGATCTCCAGGGGAATGCCCTGCCCGTTGTCCTCCACCTGGAGCACCACGTGGTGGGGCCCCTCGCGCCACGTGGACACCTGGATGCGGTTGTCGTCGGCGGTGCGCGCCGGGAGCGCCTGCAGCGCGTTCACCAGCAGGTTGACGAGCACCTGTCCCAGCCGCGCCTCGTTGCCGCGCACGGGCGGCACCTCGCCGAACGCGCGCACCACCTGCGTGCGGTGCCGCATCGCACTGCGCATCAGCCTCAACGCGCTCTCCACCACCCGGTGCACGTCCACCGGCCCCACGCGCTCGTCGTCGGCCCGCGCGAAGGACTTCAAGTCCTGCACCAGCTCGCGGATGCGCCCCACGCCCTCGCGCGTCTCCGAGAGCACCTCGCGCATCTCGGGCAGCGCCTCGGGCAGCACCATCATCCCCGTCAGCTGCTCCTCCAGGAAGGTGAGGTTGGCCGAGACGAAGGTGAGCGGGTTGTTGATTTCATGCGCCAGGCCCGTGGCCAGCGTGCCCGCCGACGCCATCCGGTCCGCCAGCCGCAGCTGCGACTCCAGCCGCTTGCGATCCGTGATGTCCCGGCTGAGCACCATCAGCAGGGAGCGGCCTCCGCCCATGAAGAGCGTCTTCCGGGTGAGGAGCACGCGCGTCTGGCCGGACGCGTCGGTGAAGGTGTCCTCGGCCTCGTGGGGTTGGCCGGTGGTGAAGACCTGCTCGTCCTGCCGGCGCAACGTGTCCGCCTCGGCCTTGGGCATGAGGTCGCGGTCCGTCCTGCCGAGCAGATCCTCCAGCGGACGCCCCATGAGCCGGCAGAAGGCGCTGTTCATGGCGATCCACCGGTACCCCCGGTCCTTCACCAGCAGCGGCTCCGGCACGGTGTCGAGCGTCTTCTGCAGCAGGTCGCGCGAGCGCTCCAGCTCGTCACGCCGGCGACGGCGCTCCAGCTCGAAGCCCGCGCGCACCGCGAAGGCGTTGATGAGCGCGTAGTCCAGCTGCCGCGCCTCGAGCGGCCGATCATGCAGGATGGCCAGCACGCCGATGGGCTGGCCACTGGAGTCCCTCAGCGCCGCGCCCAGGTAGCTGCGCAGGCCCTGCTCGCGCAGCATCGTGTCCTCGGGGAAGCGCGCGGCCACCCCGTCCGGGTAGTGGCAGATGGCCTGGTCCACGGTGATCTCACACGGCGTCCCGGCCAGCGCGTAGGGCGGCAGCTCGCAGAAGTCGCCCAGGTTGAAGCAGGCCAGCTTGCGCACCGAGTCCCCATCCAGCTCGCCCACCAGCGCGCACGTGATGCCGAGCGCCTGGGCCAACTGCCGCACCATCACCTGGAAGAAGTCGGGGCCGGGCTCGGCCAGGGTGAACTCCAGCAGCGCCTGGAGCGTGGCCTCCGTCCGCATGCGGTTGCTACCCGCCACCATCAAGGCCGAGGGCTCCCATGCGCGCAGCCGCCGCTCCAGGGCGATCAGCCGCGCGCCCCAGCGCTCCCCCGGAGGCGGCAGGCACTCGTCGGCGCCGGCCTGCTCGAGGGTGTGCAACTCGTCCGGGCCGCGCGGGGTCAGCACCACCAGCTGCGAGCGCAGCGGCTCCCGGCGCGCGTGCAGCCGCTGGCAGAGCGTGAGCGTGTCCTGCACCGGCCCGCCCGCGTCCCAGAGCACCAGCAGCCCGGGAGGAATCAGCTCGGGCAGCTCCTCCAGGCCCCGTGCGTGCTGGACCTGGCACTCCACCGCGTGACGCATGCCCTCCTCGCGCAGCCTGCGCTCCCATTCCTCGCGGACGGTTTGGGGAACTCCCAGCGTGACGACGTGCATGGCATTCCTCCCCCTTGCCGCACTTGTCTCACGCGCCCGTGTGGCTTGTCTGGCGTCAAGGTGGGTTGACGCACCACATCATAACCGACCTTCGAGAGGAGTGGGGGTCGAGACGTTGGCTGCTGGACGTGCTCAGGGCGCGACGGAGACGGAGAGCTCGCCCAGCCCCTCGACGGTGAGGCGGACGCGGTCCCCGGCCCGGAGCGGCTGGGCCGCGGTGGCGGCTCCGGAGAGCACGATGCTGCCGGCGGGCAGTGACTGCCCGTGCTGGTCGAGCAGCTCGCACAGCTGGAGGATGGAGACCACGGGGTCTCCCGAGATGGCATCCGAGCGCGCCGCCTGGACGCGCTCGCCATTCACCTCCATGACCATCTGGAGGTTGGGGAGGTCCAGCTCGCGCGGCGGGCGCTCGAGGGTGCTCAAGACGTAGTGCGAGGCGGAGGTGTTGTCCGCCACCACGTCCGGCAGGGAGAAGTATTTGAAGTCGACGAAGCGCGAGTCGAGGATCTCCATGGCCGCGAACACGGTGGAGCAGGCGTCGAGCGCCTGTTCGCGGGTGATGCGGCCGCGCAGCTCGCGCGAGGTGCGGAAGGCGATCTCCGGCTCGATGCGGGGGTGGATGGAGCCCTGCATCCGGAGCGTGCCGCCGGCGGGGACCGCCATGCGGTCGGTGATGAAGCCGTAGATGGGCAGGTCCAGGTTCATCTGCTTGCGCTTGGCCTCGGAGGTGAAGCCCATCTTCAGGCCCACCACGTGCTCGCCGCGAGCGGTGCGCAGGCGGCGGCCCTCGGCCTGGATGGCATAGCCGTCCGGGAGCGAGAGGGTGGGGTGGGCCCGGGTGAGGGGAGGGACCGCGCGAGCCTCCAGCCGTGCCTGATCCAACAGCCGGGCCAGCTCCTCGTGCATGCGTGCGCTCATCGCCATCTCCGAAGTGGGGGGGAGGGGCCCGTTTACCGATGCCGCCGCCGCGAGCGCAAGCCGCGTTTCTGGCGCGGTCCGGTGAAAGACGCCTAGGTTCCGCTCCCACAGGAGGCTCACGCATGGCGAAGCGGACGTTCGAGGAGTCCAGCAAGGAAGGCGGTCTGCACCACCGGTTGGCTCAGCTCGCCGGGGAGTGGGAGGGGATGACGAAGACGTGGTTCGAGCCGGGCAAGCTCGAGGATGAGTCGCCCTGGCGTGGCACGCTGCGTCCCGCGGCGGGAGGACGGTTCATGGTGTACGAGTACGAGGGCTCGATCCAGGGCAAGCCGCTCTCGGGCATGGCGATTCTCGGCTACCACCTGGATCCGGACCGCTTCGAGATGGCGTGGGTGGACAGCTTCCACACCGGCACGAGCATCATGTCCTTCAAGGGGGCGAACGAGGGCCGGGGCTTCGGAGTGCTGGGCAGCTACGACGCTCCCTCCGGGCCGCCGTGGGGCTGGCGCACGGAGGTTCAACAGCCTGAGGCGGACCGGTTGATCATCACCCACTACAACATCACCCCCGACGGCCAGGAGGCCAAGGCGGTGGAGACGGAGTACCGGCGTAAGCGCTGAACCGCGGTAATCGGCTGGTCAGGTGAAGCACTGCTTGAACCAGCCGACGAAGCGCAGGGCCTCTGGTGAATCATGGCCGAGCACTTCGGTGGTCAGCGCTGTGCCGAAGGGTAGACCCGGGTCCCTCTGCCACGCGAGCCAGGCATGGATGGCGCCCTTGAGATGGTCGCGCTGACTCAACCTGGCGCCCAGCGCCAGGGCCTGGGTGGTCGTGGCCTGAGCATGCGGCCAGACTGTATCCCCGTGGGGAATCAGCTTCTCGATGAACTCCTCGACCCGCCCGGGCTGTGAGTTGTCTGGCATGAGCCAGATGCCGACGCGCGAGTTGGGGCGGATTCCGGCGGTGACCGTGCCATCTGGAGAGGGGGTCGCTGGCAGGGTGACGCCCAACTCCCTGAAGAGGTCCTTGAGCTGCTGCCACCGGTGGGTGGGGGTCAGGTCCGCGTCGATGACGAGCCCGAGCCGTTCGTACGTCTTGAGCGCCGTGGAGAGCGTGGCCTTCACGAGCAGTTTCTCGACGCCTCCAGCGGCTTCGACGTAGGGACGTGTCGTGCGGTCATCCTGCCAGTCGTACCCATGACGGCCGAGGAGATTGATGATGGTCCACTGGTCATCCGGACCTTCGACCATCAACCGGTAGGGACTCTTGGGAAGGGGCTTGCTCACCGGAGTTCCATCTGGTGCTGGGAGGCCGCGAGGATTTCATCGGCGGAGTAGGGGACACTCGCCTCGGCGCCGCGCTCGATGCGATGCAGCGAGATGAGGTCCCGGACATCGGGGGACTCCTCGTAAAGGGATGCCAGCGCCCTGACGCAATCGAGGCTGTGGGTCGTGGCCAGCACCTGGACGTCCATTCGTCGCGCCACTTCCACGACGAGCCGCCACATCTGCGTCATGACGGAATGGTGCAGCCCCGTGTCGATTTCATCGATGAGCAGGTAACCGCCCGCTGAGCTCACGAGGTTCATGCTCAAGGCGAGGAGCCGTTTGATTCCCTCTCCCATGCTTCCCAGTGGGATGCGTTCGTCAGAGCCTCTGAGCTTGACGAACATGCTTCCCCCCCTTTCCGACCTCGGCCCGGACAGGGCCGCGAGACGTTCGATGTCTGGCTCGATGATCTGGAGCGCGCTCGTGACTTTTGCTTCTTCCGGGGTCAGTACAATGTCATCCCATAGCAGCTGGAGTTCCGAAACGGGTGGTGCGGCCGTTCCCATGAACCGGACCTTCCAGTCGTTACCAGCAGGCTTCGCCACTGCATGACGCAGTAGACGAGACATGACGTTGTAGCCAGCCAATGGAAAGGTGTGGACCTCCGGACTCATTCCATCTCCTGAAATCGAGAGGGCGAGGTTCGGGGAGCCAGACCTGAGAAACTCAACAGGCGGTGCAATCTCGTCGCCCTCCATCTTTCCGGAGGGGCGGGGAATAACCCTACAGTTGATGAACCGAGGATGCTCTCCCACGACCGCCTCGATCTTGAAAGATTTTTCGGGTTCGAGAGTGTGGCCATGGAAGAGATGGTTCACCTCGATGTAGCCGCCGCTAAAATCCCGGATGGGAACGTACTCGCCTCGGCTGCGCGCACTGCGTTCGAGAATGGAGGGGCTTGTCCCGCCCAGCACCAACTCGGCGGCTTCGAGCACCGAGGTCTTCCCCGCGTTGTTCGTGCCGACCAGCAGGCTGACCCGGGTCAACCCTTCCACGGTGAGCTTGCGGAAGGAGCGGAAGTTATCAATCCGCAGAGTGGTCATCATGCAGGAGACTCCAGGCACAAGAGGGACAGCCGCTCTCGCGTCTACCATCAGCACCCCCAACGCTCCAGTTGTGAGCGAGGGCGGCTGGGGCGACCGGCTCCTCGCTTGGGAAGGACTCCAGAACTGAACGCTCCGGCGCCCCCGCCCCGGTAGCCGGGGTGTGGGGCCCGTGGTATTCCGGGCCCCGGCTTGCCCGAGGAGGATGCGCGCATGGAGAAGGTCCTCAACTACATCGGCGGAGAGCTGGTCGCCCCGAGCTCCCAGGTCTGGTTCGACAAGCCGGACCCGGCCACCGGAGAGCCCGCGGTCCAGGTGCCGGACTCGGACGAGAAGGACATCCAGCGCGCCGTGGAGGCCGCCCGGAACGCGTTTCCCGCCTGGGCCGCCACCCCGGCCAGCGAGCGGGCTCGATTGCTGCGCCGCGTCGCGGACACCCTCCGCTCGCGGCTGGACGCCTTCGCCCGCGCCGAGGCCATCGACACCGGCAAGCCGCTCACGCTGGCCTCCACGGTGGACATTCCCCGCAGCATCCAGAACTTCGAGTTCTTCGCGGACGCGGTGACGCAGTTCTCCACCGAGGCCCACGTCATGGACGGCGGGGCGCTCAACTACACGCTGCGCTCGCCCCTGGGCGTGGTGGGCTGCATCTCGCCGTGGAACCTGCCCCTCTACCTGCTCACCTGGAAGCTCGCGCCCGCGCTCGCCATCGGCAACTGCGTGGTGGCCAAGCCCTCCGAGGTGACGCCCATGACGGCGTACCTGCTCGCCCAGGTGTGCCGCGAGGCCGGCCTGCCTCCCGGCGTGCTCAACATCGTCCACGGCTACGGCGCCAGGGTGGGCTCCGCCATGAGCCGCCACCCGGAGATCAGCGCCATCTCCTTCACCGGCAGCACGCGCACCGGCGCCGAAATCGCCCGCACCGCCGCGCCGCTCTTCAAGAAGCTCTCGCTGGAGATGGGCGGCAAGAATCCCAACGTCATCTTCGCCGACTGCGACTTCGACGAGGCCCTGGCCACCACGGTGCGCTCGTCGTTCTCCAACCAGGGTCAAATCTGTCTCTGCGGCTCGCGCATCTTCGTGCAGGCCCCCATCTACGAGCGCTTCAAGGCGGCGCTGGTGGAGCGCACGAAGGCGCTGAAGGTGGGCGACCCACTGGAGCCCTCGACGGACCAGGGCGCGCTGGTGTCCCCGCAGCACTTCGAGAAGGTGATGGGCTGCATCGAGGTGGCGCGCAAGGAAGGCGGCCGCGTCCTCACCGGAGGCAAGCGCGCCGAGGTGCCGGGCCGCTGCCGCAACGGCTGGTTCGTGGAGCCCACGCTCATCGAGGGCCTGGGCCACGCGTGCGCGACCAACCAGGAAGAGATTTTCGGACCGGTGGCCACCATCACCTCCTTCGAGAAGGAGGAGGAGGTGCTCGCCTGGGCCAACAGCACGCGCTACGGGCTGGCGGCGAGCGTGTGGACGCGCGACGTCACCCGGGCGCACCGCTTGGCCGCGAAGCTGGAGAGCGGCATCGTCTGGGTGAACTGCTGGATGCTGCGCGACCTGCGCACGCCGTTCGGCGGCGTGAAGGAATCGGGCGTGGGACGCGAGGGCGGCCTGGACGCGCTGCGCTTCTTCACCGAGCCCAAGAACGTGTGCGTGAAGCTATGAGCAACTCCGATCGAGTCGACTCCCAGAAGGCTCCCGAGCCGGTGGGCCTCTATCCCCACGCCCGGCGCGTGGGCAACCTGCTGTTCCTCTCCGGCGTGGGTCCGCGCGAGCGCGGGAGCAAGAAGATCCCCGGCGTCGAGCTGGATGCCCAGGGCCACATCGTCTCCTACGACATCGAGACGCAGACGCACTCGGTGTTCCGCAACGTGCGCTACATCCTGGAGGAGGCGGGCTCCTCGTGGGACAAGCTCGTGGACGTGACGGTGTACCTCACGGACATGAAGAAGGACTTCCCCACGTACAACCGCCTGTGGGCCGAGTACTTCAAGGACGTGCCCACCCCGCCGTGCCGGACGACGCTCGGCATCACCGCGTTGCCCACCCCCATCGCCATCGAATTGAAGTGCATCGCCACCATCGGAGACTGAGATGAGCCGGCTGCAACCCCTCAACTTCAAGAAGTGGATCGACGAGCACCGCCACCTGCTCAAGCCCCCCGTGGGCAACCAGATGGTGTGGCAGGACCGGGACTTCATCGTGATGGTGGTGGGCGGGCCCAACTCGCGCACCGACTTCCACATCGACGAGAGCGAGGAGTTCTTCTACCAGGTGGAGGGGGACATCACCCTGCGCGTCATGGAGGACGGCAAGCCGCAGGACATCCCCATCCGCGAGGGGGAGATCTTCCTCTTGCCCCCCAACGTGCCGCACTCGCCGCAGCGGCCCGCGGGCACGGTGGGCCTGGTCATCGAGCGCAAGCGCCGCGAGGGCGAGCTGGATGGCTTCGCGTGGTTCTGCCCCCAGTGCAACACCAGGCTGTATGACGAGTACCTCCAGGTCACCAACATCGTCACCCAGCTGCCGCCCATCTTCGAGCGCTTCTATGGCAACCCGGAGCACTGCACCTGCAAGCAGTGCGGCTTCCGCGTGACTCGCGAGCAGCGCAAGGCCTCATGAAGATCGACATCCACACGCACCTGCTGCCGCCCGAGCTGCCGCGCTTCGCCGAGCGCTACGGTTACGGCGGCTTCATGACGCTGGAGCACCACGCCCCGTGCCGGGCGCGCATGGTGCGCGATGACGGGAAGTTCTTCCGTGAAATCGAGAGCAACTGCTGGGACCCGGTGAAGCGCATCGAGGAGTGTGATGCGCACGGCGTCAGCGTGCAGGTGCTGTCCACGGTGCCGGTGATGTTCGGGTACTGGACGAAGCCGGAGCACGGGTTGGATCTGTCTCGCTTCCTCAATGACCAGCTGGCCTCGGTGGTGAAGGCGCACCCCAAGCGCTTCGTGGGGCTGGGCACGGTACCCCTGCAGTCCCCCGAGCTGGCCGTGCGCGAGCTGGAGCGCTGCATGCGCGAGCTGGGGATGGCGGGCGTGCAGGTGGGCTCGCACGTCAACGGCCTCAACCTGGGCGAGCCGGAGCTCTTCCCCTTCTTCGAGGCCGCGGCGGACCTGGGCGCCGCCCTCTTCGTCCACCCCTGGGACATGCTGGGCGAGGCGCGGATGAAGAAGTACTGGATGCCCTGGCTCGTGGGCATGCCCGCCGAGGTGGCGCTGGCCCTCTGCTCGCTCCTCTTCGCGGGCACGCTGGAGAAGCTGCCGAAGCTGCGGCTCGCCTTCGCGCACGGCGGCGGCGCCTTCCCGGGCACCTTCGGCCGCATCGAGCACGGCTTCCAGGTGCGGCCGGACCTCGTCGCGGTGGACAACCCCGTGCCGCCCCGCGACGCCCTGGGCCGCTTCTGGGTGGACTCGCTGGTGCACGACCCGGACATGCTGCGCTTCATCGTGAAGCTGTTCGGCCCGGACAAGGTGGCCCTCGGCAGTGACTACCCGTTCCCGCTCGGCGAGGACCGGCCGGGCACGCTCGTGGAGTCCCTCGCGGACTTCGACGCCACCACCCGGGAGAAGCTGTTGTGCCGCAACGCGCTCGCGTGGCTCGGGCGCTCGTATGAGGAGTTCACGTAGATGAGCGGTGAAGCGGTGCGGTACGAGGCCAGTGAGGCGTTCGCCCGGCGGATGGACGCGGAGGATCCGCTCCGTCACTTCCGCGACGAGTTCCTCTTTCCCCGCCACCACGGCGAGCCCGTCATCTACCTCGTGGGCAACTCGCTGGGACTCCAGCCGCGCAAGGCGAAGCCCTACGTGCTGGAGGCGCTGGAGGCGTGGGAGCAGCACGGCGTGGAGGGCCACTTCCGCGGCTCGCATCCGTGGATGCCCTACCACGAGTTCCTCACCGAGCAGACGGCCCGGCTGGTGGGCGCCCACCCGCTCGAGGTGGTGGTGATGAACACCCTCTCGGTGAACCTCCACCTGATGCTGGTGTCCTTCTACCGGCCCTCGGGCGAGCGCCGCAAAATCCTCATGGAGGGAGGCGCCTTCCCCTCGGATCAGTACGCGGTGGCCTCGCAGGTGCGCTTCCACGGGTACACCCCGGAGGAGGCCGTGCTTCCGCTCACCCCGCGCCCCGGCGAGGAGACGCTGCGCTCCGAGGACATCCTCGAGACGATCGAGCGGCACGGGAAGGAGATCGCCCTGGTGCTGCTGGGCAACGTGAACTACCTCACCGGGCAGGCCTTCGACATGGCCGCCATCACCCGCGCCGCGCACCGGCAGGGCTGCAAGGTGGGCTTCGACCTGGCGCACGCGGCGGGCAACCTCCACCTCTCGCTGCATGATGACGGGCCGGACTTCGCCGTGTGGTGCTCGTACAAGTACCTCAATGGCGGCCCGGGCACGCTCGGTGGTGTCTTCGTCCACGAGCGCCACGCGCGTGACAAGACGCTGCCCCGCTTCCAGGGGTGGTGGGGCCACGACAAGCAGACGCGCTTCCAGATGGGGCCCGACTTCGAGCCCATTCCGGGCGCCGAGGGCTGGCAGCTGTCCAATCCGCCCATCTTCCAGATGGCGGCACTGCGCGCGTCCATGGAGATCTTCGATCGCGCCACCATGCCGGCCCTGCGCCGCAAGAGCGAGCTGCTCACCGGCTACCTGGAGTTCCTCCTGGACCGGCTCCCGCCCGGCTTCGTGCGCATCACCACGCCGAGGGACCCGAAGCAGCGCGGGGCCCACCTGTCGCTGCGCTTCACCCAGGAGCCCCGGGAGCTGCTCGAGAAGCTGACGGCGCAGGGCGTCCTCTGCGACTTCCGTTCACCGGACATCATCCGCGCCGCGCCGGCTCCGCTCTATGTGAGCTTCCTTGACGTATACCGCTTCGCGGGAGTGCTCGAACGTCATGCACGAGATTGACCGGACGCAACGTGTGACGGTGGTGGGAGCGGGGCTGGTGGGCTCGCTCCTCTCGATGTACCTGGCGCGGCGTGGCTTCCAGGTGGACGTCCTGGAATGGCGCCCGGACATGCGCCGCGAGGAGATTGGCGCGGGCCGCTCCATCAACCTCGCCATCTCCGCCCGCGGGTTGTACGCGCTGCGGCAGGTGGGGCTGGAGGAGGAGGCGCTGCGCCACGCCATCCCCATGCGCGGCCGGATGATCCACCCCGTCTCCGGCGGGCTCGCCTATCAGGCCTACGGCAAGGACGAGTCCCAGCACATCAACAGCATCTCGCGCGCGTGGCTGAACAAGTTCCTGATGACCCACGCGGAAGCGACGGGCCGGGTGCGCATCCAGTTCGAGCAGCGCGTGCAGCGCGTGGACTTCCAGAAGGGCGTGCTCGACATCGTGGACAGGGCGGGCGGCCCCTCGCGCGAGGTATACACGCCGGTGGTGCTCGGCACGGACGGCTCGGGCTCGGCGGTGCGGCGCGAGATGGCGCAGGCGCCGGGCTACCGCGCGGCCCAGGAGCAGCTGAGCCACGGGTACAAGGAGCTGACGATTCCCCCCGGCCCGGGCGGCGCCTTCCAGATGGAGAAGCACGCGCTGCACATCTGGCCGCGCGGCTCGTACATGCTGATCGCCCTGCCGAACCTGGATGGCAGCTTCACGTGCACGCTCTTCCTGCCCTTCCAGGGCCCGGTGAGCTTCGAGTCGCTGGGGACGCCGGCGCAGCTGGTGGGCTTCTTCGAGGAGCAGTTCCCGGACGCGCTGGCGCTGATGCCCGGCCTGACGCACGACTTCTTCCACAACCCCACCGGGACGATGGTGACGGTGAAGAGCGAGCCGTGGCACGTGGGGAGCCGGGCGCTGCTGCTCGGGGACGCGGCGCACGCCATCGTGCCCTTCTTCGGGCAGGGGATGAACTGCGGCTTCGAGGACTGCGTGGCGCTGGATGCGTGCCTCGGGAAGCACACGCGGTGGGAGGACGCCTTCGTGGAGTTCTTCCGGCTGCGCAAGCCGAACGCGGATGCCATCGCGGACATGGCGGTGGAGAACTTCGTGGAGATGCAGCACAAGACGGCGGACCCGCGCTTCCTCTTGGAGAAGGCGGTGGAGAAGGAGCTGCTCAAGTCCTTCCCGGGCGAGTTCCTGAGCCGCTACACGCTGGTGAGCTTCAGCCTGACGCCGTACCGTCTGGCGTACGAGGTGGGGGCCATCGCGGGCGGCATCGTCGCCGAGCTGAGCGAGGGCCTCACGCGGGCGGAAGACGTGGACCTGGACAGGGCGCGCACGCTCATTCGCGAGCGGCTGGTGCCCTTCGTGAAGGAGCATTCGGATGGATTTGGGACTGCGAGGTAGGAGGGCGCTGGTGCTGGGCGCCTCGGCTGGACTGGGGTACGCCATTGGCGCGCAGCTGGTGAAGGAGGGCGCGCGCGTGGCCATCTGCTCGCGCGACGAGGCGCGCATCCGCGACGCCGCTCAGCGCATGGGCGCCGAGCTCGGCGTGACGGCGGACCTGACGAAGCCGGGCACGACGAAGGAGCTGGTGGAGAAGGTGATGGGCGCGATGGGCGGCGTGGACATCCTCGTGGCGAACACGGGCGGGCCGCCCAAGGGGAGCATCGAGAAGCTCACCGCCGAGCAGTGGCAGGACGGCTTCCAGAGCCTGTGGATGAGCGTGGTGGAGGGCCTGCAGGCGGCACTGCCGGGGATGAAGGAGCGGCGCTGGGGCCGCATCATCCTGGTGACGTCGGTGGCCGCGCGCGAGGCGATGCCGCTGCTGACCATCTCCAACGGCCTGCGCGCGGGGCTCATGGGGCTGGTGAAGACGGTGAGCAACGAGGTGGCCGAGCACGGTGTCACCATCAACGGCGTGCAGCCGGGCTACCACGCGACGGAGCGGCTCAAGGAGCTGGGCGTGCCCGAGGACAAGATTACGTCTGCGATTCCGGCGCGCCGCCTGGGCAAGCCCGAGGAGCTGGGCGCACTGGTGACGTTCCTCGCCTCGGAGCAGGCGGGCTACATCACCGGGCAGTCCGTCGTCATCGACGGCGGCTGGATGCGCGGCTTCTGACGTCCCCTCTCTTCCGCCGATGCGCTCGACAGCGGCCGGACACGGCGTCGACAATGCTGGAATGCTCACGCTGCCGCCGATCCCACCGGCGCGCAGCGGCGTCCCGAGCTGGTGAAGTGGGCCGAGCGCCAGCTGACAGCGCTCGAGGACTGGCTTCGGGAGCGTCCGTATCTCACCGGCGAGGCGTTCACCGTGGCGGACATCCTGATGACCACGGTGCTGCGCGAGGTGCGCCACGCGGGCGTGCTCGACGGCTTCCCCCGGGTCTCCGCCTACCGCGAGCGCTGTGAGGCACGGCCCGCCTGGCGGCGGACGCTGGATGCCTATGAGCAGCGCCTCGGGGCCCCGGCGGGCAGCGCGCGCTAACCAGAGCGCATGGGATTACATGCGCTTTCCGCTGTGCGTCCGGTAAGGCGGCGGCCCCCACGGGCTACGCCGCGAGCGTGCGGAGCGGGCGCAGTCACAAGAGGGGCGTGTCAGTTCTCATCCCTGCGCGAGGGCCTCCCTCCTGTATGGTTGGGTCTCCCGCATCCTATCCTTCAGGGTTGTTTCACCTGGGGAAAGGCCAGCGCCGTGGCGAACGAATACCGGAGTCCTGGGGCGGGGGAGGGCGGAGGGTACGCAGCTCGAGGATTGGCGGAGCTCGCGGGACAGGCCGCGGTGGGCCTCGCGCTTCGTTGCGCTGGTGCTCATTGGGCTGCAGACGGCATGCGCGACGGGCTACCCGATGGGAGGGACGCTCACGGGCGCGTCGCGCAGCTGGCGGCGGAGTCTCGGGCCCCAGGTGGCGGCGGCGGACTGGTCCGACGCCCGGGGCGAGGATGTGGCGGTGGCCAACCTCCGGCGAGCGGCGAAGCTGCCCTGGACGGACGGGGGGCGCTGTGTCGTGCAGGATGCCTCCCAACCCTGGCCCGTGCTGGCGGAGCGGTGCTACCAGGTGCTCGACCACGAGCGGGTGCGGTTCAGGGACACCACGGGGCGGTGCTCGGTCGCCTCCGCCGGCGCCGGGGCCTTGGGCATCGGGCTCTGTGTCCTCGCGGCGCCGGAGCTGGCCGTGGGCGCGGTCATCGTCGTGGGCGTGGTGGTGGTGGGCTTCGCCATTTCAGAGGCGCTGGAGTCCTACGAGAAGCGGGGGCGTCCCCAGGTGCAGCCGCCGCCAACGCTGCCCGTGCCGGAGACACGGCCCGTTCCAGAGACACGGCCCGTGCCGGAAGCAGTGCCGGTGACAGAGGCGAAGCGCGCTCCACCGGAGCTCAAGAAGAAGCGGCGTCCCAAGTCGAAGCCCGAGGGAGAGGACTGGCCGCCAGGACCGGCCCCCGAGCCCACCGACAGAGAGCGCGACCGCAAGTGCGAGGCCATTCCGGTCCCTCATCAGGGCGGTAACAAGGCGCACAACACGTGCGCCGACGGGTATCCGCCCAACCGCTGGCCCGGGAAGGATGCACAGGTAGCCGGCAAGAACTTCGACGCGCTTCAGGTGGGAGTGCGGGTGCTGTGGGAGATCAAGGTCGAGTACTTCGACGGGTACACCGACTTCCTGAAGAAGGTGACGGTCGAGAGGGAGATTGAAGAGTTGACCGAGTTCCGGGACATCGCGGTGGCTTGTGGCTATGCCTTCAAGGTTGGGGTGATCAGCGAGGCTCACAAGGCCGCGCTCCTGAAGGAAGACCGCAGCTTCGATATCGTCGTGACAGAGTGCAAATGATGACCGGTCGAGCCGAGTTGCATCTTCACGTTTACGCGCCAGCACTCGCCGTTGACGACGGGCGCCCGCTCGCGGCCGTTGAAGGGATGGAGCGAGCGGTGCCCGGGTTGCGCTTGGCGTGGCGGCTCTCGGACTCGGGGCGGCCCGTCGCGCTTCCGCAACGCGCGGCGTGGCTGGCTAAAGCGACCGCGAGTGGCAAGTTTGGCTTGCTGTGCAATGGCGACGAGAGCTACCCGGTGACGATGGGAGGCCGACGGGGGAGCGCAATTTCGAGTCCGGGGGGGGAGCCGCTGCTGACGGTTCACGCGACGCTCCCCCAGGACGAGCCCGTTGTCGCTGCGGCCGTGGACATGCTGGAGAACGTCGCTGAGGGCGTGCGCGCCCGGTGGGGCGTCGTGGCGCCCGGCCCCGTGAGGTTGCTCATCGCGGAGCAGACGGGCCCGAAGTCGGGTGGGCCGGAACGGCCTCCTCACGGGCTGCCAATGCTCAAGCTCCCGTGGAACATCCGCTCCGCCACGGTCCCCCAGTACCTCGGGTGGATCAACTACTGGTCTGCGGCAGCTGCCGAGGCCATCGGCTTTCCGGACCCCTCCCGCGACGCGGAGCTGCTGACGCGGGCCCGGCGCACGGCGTCGGGAGGGTGGGTGGTGAGGCTCACCGCGGCGCCGCTCGATGTGGACAACCCCGCCCACCTCGAGGCCCTCAAGCGAGCCTATGAGAGGTTCCCGGAGATTGGTGGGCGTGCGGAGGAGTGACGTAGCTGGATGAGGAGACGTGCCAATGGAGCCGGTGCGGGTGGAGGAGGTGGAGGACAAGGGCAGCATCATCGTCCTCACGCCGGAGCTGCTACGCAGCAACAGCCCCGACCACCTGGTGCTTGCCCGGAGGGTGCGGCAGAGCCTCGAGGCCCGCGGGCTGCTCCGCTGGCTCCTCGACACGCATTCGGCGTGACGAAGAAACACCCCGGTCCGATGAGACCTCGGAGCCGGGGCTGTCGTCGCAGTGCGTTGAGGCGGGGGAGCCCCGCGCGAATGGGGAGGTAGCAGCTACAACCGAACCTTCCGGCGGTCCCCCTGGAGGTTGAGCGTCCAGGCTCGAGCGGCCCCAACCGGGCCGCGTGACCTGATAAGTGGAGGTCCCACGAGGTAGGCCCCGCGTGTCCACACATCCGCCAGTCCCCAGTCCCGAGCACCCCATTGTCCGCGGCGTGGTGGCCGCCCTGCTTCCGCCCGATGAGGCGCCGCCGCTGCCGGTGGGCACCCGGATTGGTGGGGACGTGGTGGAGGGGGTGCTGGGCCGTGGCGGCTTCGCCACGGTGTACCGGGTGCGCAGCCAAAGCGGCTACGTGTCCGCCCTCAAGGTGCTGCCGCTGGACCAGGGCCCCGAGCGGGCCGAGCGCGCCTGGCGGGAGATGGCGCTGGGCGCGCGCCTGAACCACCCCAACCTCGTGCGCCAGTTGGGCGCGGGGCAGTGGCCCCTGGAGAACCCGCGCTACC
>NZ_DBNGVP010000140.1:0-2688 GCF_057119385.1 Archangium sp.
CCATGGCCGTCCAGCCGTCCATCAGCCCCCACAGCGTGTCCACGCCCAGCCAGGCCACCAGCACGACGGACAGCCCGGCGGCCAAGAGCTTGGTGGTCGGCTCGGGCACCAGCCAGAGGGCCAGGTACGCCCCGAGCGTCCACATGCACGAGGCCACCAGCACCTGCGGGTCCAACTCGCGCCCCAACGCCGCCTTCGTCTCCTCCAGCACCGAGCCGAAGGCCAGGGCGAGCGCCAGCGTGCGCCGGTCGTCCGTCTTGAGGTAGGGCCCGTCATCCAGCAGCCGCAGGCAATCGCCTCCGCCTCGCCCCCAGGTGCACCACAGCAGGTACCTCTCGCGCAGGGCCTCGTCCGCCACGGGCTTCAGCCGGCTGTCCGCGTCCTCGGGCACCAGCGTGAGCACCTGGCCCTTGTCCACCTCGGCCACCCACGTCCCGCTCATCTGCTCCCACTCCGGGTGCTGCTCCAACTGGCCCTCGAGCCACTCGCGTGCGGCCTCGCGCGGGCTCTTGCCCTCGTGCTGCACCTGGTGGGCGATGTGCCGCAGGGCGCGCTGGAAGTCCTCCCGGCTCACCGGCACCGGCCGCGTGGTGCCACGGCCCGGCTCCACCACCGCCACCTCGTACACCACCGCCCCCGAGAGCCCGGCGTCCGAGGCCGGGGTGCTTTCCTCCACGGGAGCCGGTAGCGGGGTGAGTGCCAGCACAGGTCCCCGGCCCGCGAACATTCCGCCGGGAGGATGGCCCTTGGCACATGCCGAGAGCAACAGCACGAGCAACACCCACCAGCGGCGCGGCGGCAGACCTGCCGGGTGGGAATGCTTCAGACGGGGCGACATACCGCACCACTCCTTCCCGCCGGGCGGGCGGGTGCCAGGGGTTTCCGCGAGTACACGGAAACACGGGTACGGCGGTCAAGCCGACAGGTAGGGGGCGCGGTGGAGGATGCACTGGGTTGGCAGCGGGCACGCGCGCTACGGGAAGGTGACATTCCCCAGGGTGACGGTGCGCTTCTGCTCGGCGTCCCAGAGCGTGAGGGTGTACGTGCCCCGCGCCTCCGTCTGCGACGCGAGCACCTCCACCACCACCCGGCGCCCTGGCTGCTGCTCCTCGGCTACTGCATCAGCCGGAGGAATGGGCTCCGGCTGCCAGAGGGGCAGCGGCTTCAACACCTCGCCCTTGGGGCCGCGCAGCACCGCGCCCGCCGCCGTCCAGGGCCGCGTGCCGGGGTTTTCCAGCCACACTTCCACCGCCACCCGGCCCTCGGCGCGGTAGCTGCGGGCCTGGCTCACGCGCAGGGCGTTGCTCTTGGCTTCCGTGTAACTGCCCGTCAGGTCCTTGGAAACAATGCCTTTCTCTCCCAGCAGCCCCGAGGCGAGCGCGCCCCGGAGTCCCTCGGGGGCGCCGCGTTCGGCGCGCAGCTGGCGCACCTCCTGTTGGCACTGCCGCGTCTCGGCCTGGGCTGTCTTCTCGCCCTCCTGGAAGGACGCCACCGAACGGGGCTCGCGAAACACCTTCACCTGGGACAGGCCCAGCGCCGGGTGCGCCAGCAAGAGGAATCTGGCACACGCAGGGGCCGCACCGTCCGCGAAGCACACCTCCACCAGGAAGCGCTCCCCGGCCTTCAGCTTCTCCGGGGGCGTCAGGGTGACGCCGCGCTGGCCCACCGACACGTCCGCGAAGCGCTCCCGCTCCTCCAGGCGCACGGACCCTGGCCGGAGCGCCGTGTCGAAGCGCAGCGTGAGGGGCACGTCCGGGCTGATGCACACCACGGGCGGTGTCGCGGAGGGCTCGGCCTTCAGCATCAGCTGCGGGCTCGCCGTTTCACACGCGTCCGGTGGGGACGGCTCAGCGGCCTGGGGGGAGAGCGCGAGGAGGGCCAGCGCGAGCAGGCCCACGGGAGACGCGAGGAGCACGGGGAGTCAACCTCCAAGGGAAGGCGGGGCGGGGTGACGGGAGGCGTTGGCCTCTACCACACCTCCCCGCCGCTGTGCTGCCCCCCGCCTACTCGAAGCGCTCCACGGCCCGGACCTTCTGGAGGTCGATGAGCACGGCGGAGTCAGCGGGGCCGCCAACGTCCTCCCGGTAAGCGCCTGGCGTTTCATCCTCGCGGGCGACCAACTCCAGGCACACGGGGAACGTCGTTCCATCCCGCCGCATGGCCTGGGTGAAGCGGCCGTACACGCGCTCCGGCCCGAGGTAGAGCCGCCCGGTGAGCGTGGCATTGTTCAGCCCCTTGAAGTCCACAACCCGCATGGGCGTGGACTCGCGCACGGTGACACGCTGGCTGGTGCCGGGTTCGCGAGGACCGAAATCCGCTTTGCCCACCTTACCAACGTGGATGCCCAGCTCCTTCATCGTCTTCACGGCACCGGGCGGGCAGTCGGCGGGGCGGGGCGGGGGGCGCACCACCTGGGGCGTGCCGGTGCAGCCGGTGAGCAGCACGGTACACAAGCCCACCACGCACGTCTCCTGGCGGCCCGGCACACAGTGCAACGCCTTGCGCTGCGGCCGGGCGGCGGGCTTCTCGTCGGGCTTCGAGCGGGTGTCGTTCTCGCGGAGCATGGTGGCGGAAGTGAGCGCGGGGGAAGGGGCCGGGAATGCAGCCGCGCTCCTTTCAGCTTCGGACGGCTCGCCCGGCTCCGCCACTTCGCGGACGAGCGCGGCGTGCAGCGTGGGATGGCTCGTC
>NZ_DBNGVP010000141.1:0-22041 GCF_057119385.1 Archangium sp.
AGGCGAAAGGTGGAGGAGATGCGGCGGTCGTCTCCTCATCCACCCAACTTATCCGGTCTCTTCCTCCACCCAACCTACCCTGTGGTCTCGACTATGTTGAAAAACTTGTCGGACAGTCCACTAGGGCGTCCCCGCCGGGCCGAAGGGCAGCTCCAGCGCGAAGGTGGCCCCCTTCCCCGTGCCGTCGCTGTGGGCCCTCAGCGTGCCCCCCAGCTCCTGGGCCGCCAGGGCGCTGGAGTGCAGGCCAAAGCCATGCCCGTCCTCGCGGGTGGTGAAGCCGTAATGGAAGATGCGGGTGAGCAACTCCGGCGACATGCCCACGCCATTGTCACGGACCTCGATGCGCACGACGCCGTCCGTGGGACCCTCCAGCGTCACGCCCAGCCGCCGCTGCTCCACGGGCAGCATCTCCATGGCCTTGCTGGCGTTGCCGAGCAGGTTGACCAGGATCATCAGCACCTTGTGCCGGTCGGTCATCACCGGAGGCAGGGCCGCCAGGCGCCACTCCACCTGGACCTCCTCGAGGGAGAGCCCCGTCGAGCTGATGCGCAACGCCTCTTCCAGCAGCTCCGCCAGGGAGACGGACTCCTGCATCTGGGGGCTCCGGGCATGGCGCTGCTGCATCCGGACGATGGTGGCGATGTGGTCGGTGTACCGGCTGACATCCTCGAGCAACTCGCGCAGCACCTGTTGCTCGTCGAGCAGGTGCAGGCTCAACTTGCGCAGGAAGGGCACGACGTTCCTCCCGCGCTCGTCCTGGGTGAGGAAGCGGGCCAGCTGGGGTTGGTTCTCCTCGAGCAGCCCCACCACCCGGCCCACCTGCTCGATCCGCAACCCGTCCAGCCGCTCCCGGGCCACGTGCGCCGAGGTGGTGACGCTGTTGAGCACGTTACCCACGTTGTGCAGCACGTGGGTGGCCACCTCCGCCATGCCCGCGCGCCGCGCCGTGTCCACCAGCCGCTGGTGGACGTCCTTCAGCTCCCGCGTGCGCTCCTCCACGCGATGCTCCAACCACTCGTTGGCGTGGCGCAGGGCCTCCTCGCGCCGGTGGACCTCGTGGGCCATCCGCTGGAAGGCCTGGGCCAGTTGCCCCAGCTCGTCGTCGCGGGAGGTGTCCAGCTCGACGCGGAAGTCCCCGGCCTCCACCTGCGTGGCCGCCCGGGTGAAGGCCAGCAACGGACGGGTGATCTTCCGCCGCAACACCAGGGACATGATGACCAGCTCCACCAGCAGCGACACCACGCCGAAGAGCGGCACATAGCGCGCCGCGTGGAAGGCCGCCGAGGACACCTCGCGCCCGGGCAGCACCGTGACGAAGTTCCAGCCGGGCCCCGCCAGCCTCGCCACCGCGATGTACTCGTTGAACTCCGGCAGCTTCAGCAACGTCTGCCCGGGCTGGCGGCCACGGACCCGCTCGAAGATGGTGCGCAGGTGGTCATCGGCCCACCCCGCGTCCAGGACGTTGGAGACGGCCGCGCCACTCTCCCGCTTCAGCTCGGGGTGGACGATGATCTGGCCGTCGTCGCGGAAGATGAGGTTGTACGCACCCGGGAGCGAATCATGGGCGGTGCGGGCCATCAGCTCGTCGAGCAGCACGTCGTGGCCCACGGTCGCGACATGGCGGCCCTCCATGTCCAGCGGGGTGACGCCCGAGACCATCCACCGCTTCGACGGCACGTCCTCGAAGATGCCCGTCCAGGCCGTCTCCCGCCGCGGGTTGTTCCCGGGCTGGCTGAGCGTGAAGAACTCGCTGGTGACGAGCGGGAAATCGGCCGGAAGCTTCTGGCACCCGTCCGGATCCTCCGGCCAGAACACGACCTCGGCGCCCTCGGGCAGGATGACGTAGGTGTCGGTGAAGCTCGCGCGCAACGCGGGCCCGTACTGGGCCACCACGTCATGGGCGGCCAGCAGCCGGCGTTGGAAGTCCGCGTCCACCGTCACCCCCCGGCGCACGAAGACGCCCGGCATCCGCGTCCCATCGAACCCCTGGGGCCGGTTGCGGATGGAACCATCCTCCAGCCGGGTGAACAGGCTGTTGAAGCGGGGCGCGGGATCCTCCTGACGCCAGGCGAGGATGCGCTCCTCCAGGGCCTTCACGAGGAGCGCATGGTTGTGCTCGGCCAGGACGAAGACGGACTGCTCGCGCTGGCTGCGCTCGGAGACGTAGTGCACGAGCCGGAGGAAGTTCTCCGTGCGCGTGGAGCGCAGGATGTGCAGGTAGCTGACGAGCGTGGTCAGGACGATGACCAGCGCGACGCGGGCCCCCATGCTGAGCAGGGTCGCGCGGGCGAGCGAGGAGCGGAAGTCTGGAGAGGAAGCCTGCGGCATGAGTCGGTGTCCAGGACTCCGGCCGGAATGCCCTCACTCCCCGAGGACGACCCCCCTGTGCATGTCCGGCCGGCGGCGCTCCGACTCTACGCGAGGACCCGGAAGGGCGGCACACCATGCCCTCCCGTCACGTGAACAAATCGCTGAGAGCCTAGAAGCCGGACATCCTGGAGCGATTTCCCCGAAGCTCTTGAGTCACGACGAACCTGCGCCGGAATCGGGTCAGCCAGAGCCCCATGGCCAGGAACAACCCCGCCGATGCGGGCTGCGCTCCCGAGGAAGCACAGCTCAAGCCCCCGCCGATGGATTGCGCTTGTCCGACGAGGATGGTGAAAACGCGCTCGTCGGAGTGCCGCTCGCTGGTGTTACCTGCCTCATCCGTGGCCTCCGTGGTCAGTCTGTGCTCGCCAACCTCCAGCGGGACGGGCGGCCTGAAGGTCCAGTTTCCCGACTCGTCCGCCAGCGCGACACCGCTCTTCCTTCCATCGATGTAGATGGTCACGGTGCTCTTGGGCACGGCCTTCCCGGAGATGGCGGGAGTCCCCGTACTCACGGTGGCTCCATCAGCAGGTTCCACGACGTCTGGGGAGGGGGGCGGACGGATGATCACGGTCCATTGGTAGATCGCGGGAGAGGGGTCCACGTTGCCAGCACTGTCCCTGGCACGTACCTGCAACGTGTGCTCGCCGTCCGAGAGCTTTGTGAAGACAGGTGTCGGCCCACACGCAGCGAAGGAGCGGGCGTCATCGAGCCGACAATCGAAATCCGTAGCACCACTGGGAGACCCGAACTCGAATGCGGCGAGACGCGAGTTGCTGCTCTTCGGTGGTGCACTGATGATTTCGGTCTCTGGAGGCACCGTATCCACAGTGAAGACGTTGGAAGCAGACGGGGAGCCCAGGAGACCCGCCGGATTGGTCGCCTTCGCGGATACGGAGTGGAAACCATTGCTCAACCCAGTCGAGGTCAGCAATGACCATTGACCCTCCATATTTGCGGTCACCGCGCCAATCAATGCACCATCCATGAAGACCTGCACGGTGCTTAAGGGATCATCGACCGTTCCGACAATGGTGGGGGTCGGCGTGCTCACCATGTCCCCGTCCGCGGGGAGCAGAACGCGCGTCACCGGAGGAGTCGTATCGATGTTCCAGTCATATCTGGTGGCATTGCCTCTGTTCTGCGCGGCGTCCACGGCACGAACGAAGAAGGAGTAGATGCCATTACCAAGGCGGGTATAACTTTTCGGGCTGGCGCATGAGGAGAAGGGTGGCTCTCCGGATGTCTCTGGTGCACCCAGCGCACACTCATAGCTCACGGCGTCTACCGCGGAAAACTCGAATGTCGCATTTGTGAGATTGGTATTCACGGCTGGGGCGGATGTGATGACCATATCCCCTGGTGGCACCGTATCCACCGTCCACGTGCGGGTGGCTGGAGAAGAGTCCACACGGCCCCATGCGTCAATAGCCCTCACGGAGAAGATGTAGGTGCCGTCGCCAAGGCCACTATAGTGCTTCGGGCTGGTGCAGGTAGCGAAGGGCTGATCCTTGTCTGTCCCTGGCGCATCCAACTCGCACTCGTATCTTGCTCCTCCAGAGAAAGTGAATGTGGCAGTCGTGGAACTCGTGGATGAAGGTGGAGCCAAAATGATGGTTGTATCCAGAGGCACCACCTCCCAGGTGTACGTGGCTGGAGCCGACTCATTGCCTACAAGATCAATGGCTTTTACGAAGAAGGTGTAAATGCCAAAACCAAGACCATTGTAGCGCTTGGGGCTATCGCAATCCGAGAAGACCGGGTCCTTGCCTGTCCCTGGTGAATCCAGAGCACACTCGAATCTCGCCTCCATGTCAGTGGACGAAAACGAGAAGGTAGCATTCGTATCGAGTGTTACAGGTGGTGGCTTCGGGTCTCCTATGTCAATTCCAGGAGCCGTGGCATCGACAGTGAAGCTGATGGTACTGGAAGTATAACTCGGCGGAGTACCTGTTCCAGTGGGGAGTGCTGTCGCCCTGACGTACACTTCATAAGTGCCATCCCCGAGGACAGGAGAGGGGGCGTAGAGCCAAGGGGAAGTTGAAGAGGTTCCAGACGGGAACATGACGCCGTTGATGAACACCTCATAGTTGTAGGGTCCCGACGAGCAGCCTCCAGACGCGTTCGTCACACAAATCTCGATCCTTGGCCCGCCATCATTGCTCACCGTCGACTTATCGGCTGGGCTCAGGACGTACGCCTTGTTGGGTTCAAGCGCGAAATCGACTGCTGGCTCTTCGGCCACTCCATAATAGGTGTCAGGCTCGGCCAGAGCGGTGGCAGAGGACAGCCCCACGGCCAACAGCGCCACCTGGAACCATGTCTTCATCGGTTCATCCTCCAACAGCGCCGTGCCAACCCTACTCGGGCCAGACGATTTCAATTTCCACCCGCCGGTTGTTCTCCCGGCCAAAGGCGGTGGCATTGCTGTCGATCGGCCGCTCATCGCCATAGCCCTTCGCCGCCACCCGCTCCGGTGCCACGCCGTTCTCGATGAGGAAGCGCCGCACCGCTTCCGCCCGGGCCTGCGACAACCGCAGCTTGGACTCGCGGCTCCCCCGGTCGTCCGTATGCGCTCCCACGACGATGAGTGGGAACTCCGGGTGCTCGTTGATCACCTTCGCCAACAACACCAGCATCGCGTCCGAGCGGCCTCTCAGCAGTGAGTGTCCAGGCTCGAAGAAGATTCTCGACGCCAGCTCCACCCGCGTACGGCTGAGGATGATGAGCGGCATCTCGTGCTTCGGGCACCCGTAGTTCTCCTGCAGGCCCGCCACGTTGGGACAGCTATCCAGACGGTTGGCCACTCCATCCTTGTCCGTATCAGTCTCCGGGCAGCCCTTACGCTCCTCCGGTCCCGCCAGCTTTGGACAGTCGTCTACGTCATCCTCCACCCCGTCCTTGTCGGCATCCGGCTTCGGGCACCCTTCGTGATCCTTCAGGCCTGGTTGCTCCGGACAGCGATCCTTCTCATCCGCCACGCCATCCTTGTCGTCATCCGGCATCGGACAGCCCTTCCACTCGGCTTCACCCGGCTCTCCGGGGCACGTGTCCAGAGAATCCTCGATGCCGTCGTTGTCCGTGTCCCGCCACGGGCATCCATTGCGATCCAGCGAGCCCGACACCTGCGGGCACAGATCCGACGCGTTGCGCACCCCATCCCCGTCCTCGTCCATGTCCGGACATTCCTCGTACTTATGCGGCAGGTCCGGTGCACAGTTGACGGACGACTCCCCTTGCAACCTGGAGGGCGTGACGCCGCCAAAGGCCGTCCCCACCATCACGCGGAACAAAGGCGTTCCCGGAGCCGGGCCCACGCCCAGCCCTCCCATGGCGAACACCTCCATCGACGGGTTCATCAGGTATCGGGTCCCGAGCAGCAGCTCCACCGAGTTCGGCTGGTTCACCAGCGGGACACTTCCCCGCACGTCCAGTTCCCACCGCAGCCGCCGGCCCACCGTGGCCACCGCGGCCCCAAAGCGCAGCTCGTTTCCGATGGGGGCCTGCGTATAGACCGCGTTGACCGAGGTCTCGAGCAAGGGCCGCGCCATCATCTGCGCATCCAGCGCCACGCGAAACCAACCGAAACGCCGGCCCACCATCACCCGAGGGACGTAGCTCACCCCCTCGTCACGCGCGAGGAGCGAGGCGCTCCCCAGTGGCAGACCCACGCCCAACCCCAGCGCCAAGTCCAGGGGCCTTCCATCCAACTGGGACAGCAGCGCCACGCGAGCACCGAGCAGGGGCGTGCCCAGTCCTTGCCCATCCCGCGGTGCGATGCCCTCGGCGCGCAGGTCGTCACCTCGCTGGAACGCCACCAAGGGCACCTGCGCTCCCAACTCGAACCAGCGAAACGGCGCCCATGCGGCTGCCAGATGGGTGGTCACCCGGTTGCCGACGATCTCCAACCGCTCGCCACCGCGGGCGAACACCAACGGCTGGTGCTGGTAATGCCCCGTTGACGACAGCCGCAACTCGCCCTCCGGCAACAGCTCCCCCGTTCCCACCAGCAACGAGCCCGCGGCTCCCGCATTCAAATCCAACCGCTCCAGCTCGAATGCCGGGAACGCCCTCGGCTCGCCCGCGAGCGCCGCGCTCCCGGACAGAAGAAGCCCCGCCAGCCATATGCCCATCACGGGCCCACAACGTCTCATGCATGCCCCAGCTTTGATTGACCTGGGCTCGCGCCCATCTCTGTTCTCCAGGCCCTTCTCGATGAGGTGTCAATCGAAGCGGAGCGAAGCCTCGAGCCTGGCGGGGAACCCCTCATATGGCTGGTACAGGTTTTTCCACGTCCCCATCAAGACGAAGACCCGTCAACTCGCGCGGCCCCCCTTCTTGATTGTGAGCGTTCTGACTTTCAGCCCATGCACCTGATCGGCGGCACACACTTCCACGAAAAATTCAGGCGGATGCAGAACAAATGCCCTGCACCTGCTTGCTCTCCCAATCCACTGCATGTCAATGAATTCCATCCATGCAGGACACACAACCCGTCTTCCCCTGATTCCCGACGGAAGCGGAGGCGTGTCCCTCGCATGAGTAGAGCCGCGCGCGTGTGCCAGGAGTGGGGGAGGCGGGAAGACGCAGCGCAACCGGGAGTGTCATGCCTCGAATCCATTCAGGTGCCTCACCTGGAGGAGCAGCCCCTGCCCGTGGCGGTCATGACAGACTTGAAGTCTCCTGCATTGCCCTCTTCCTGGCCTGCACGGCCTGCACGGCGGTGAAGCTCGAGCCCTGTGACACGCCCCCGCCCTTCCACGTACGCATCGAGACCTCGGAGCGCGTCAACCCGGATCCCCGAGGGCGCTCCATGACGACGGTGGTGCAGATCCTCCAGCTCAAGGACAGCACCCGGCTGGAGAACGCCACCTTCCAGAAGCTCTGGAACGGTCCGGAGAAGTTCCTGGAGGATGACCTGCTCCACGTGACCGAGCTCACCCTCGCGCCCGATCAGCACGTGGAGCGTTGGATTCCGAGGGATCCCAAGACCCGGTTCGTCGTGGCCATGGGGCACTTCCGGCAGCCGCTGGGCTCCGCGTGGCGCACGGTGGTGAAGCTTCAGCCCGTCCCCAAACCCCTGTGCCGGGAAGAGCCAGAGGGCGGCGAACACGGCCCCCGCCCCATGGACGCGCAATTCCTCATCAAGCTCCAGGGCTACCAGGTCGACCTCCTGCGCGATGAGCCCCAGGTGGAAGCCTCCACTCCATTGCAGCCACAGCGCGGCCCGCGGCCGCCACACGACGGGAGCAAGGCATGAGATTCCCACAGCGTGTCGTCTGGTCGGAGGGGATGTTCATGAATCCCCACCACCTGCAGCAGCAGGACCTGTACCACGAGGCCCTGCTGGAGGCCCGGCTGGGATTGATGTTCCCCCACATCTGGGGCGTGGCCTCCATGGAGTTCGACATGGAGGCGCTGCGCTCGGGCACCGTGCAGTTGCTGCGCTTTTCCGGGGTGCTCCCGGACGGGCTCCCCGTGGCCTTCTCGCGCGGACAGGAAGAGGCGCCGCCCGCACGTCCGGTGGAAGGCTACTTCCAGGACTCGGAGCACACGCTGGACCTGTACCTGGGCATCCCCTTGGAGCGTCATGGGGTGCAGAGCTACGGCCCTGGAGGCCGGGCGGGTGCCAGCCCCCGCTTCACGCCCAAGAGCCGCCCCATCAGCGACCTGAATGCGGCCACCGCGGTCGTCCCGGTCTATTTCGCTCAGCGCAACGTGCGGCTGCTCTTCGATTCCGAGCCACGTGACGACTTCGCCGCCATCAAGATCGCCGAGCTCGCCCGCGACAAGTCCGGCAACCTGGTGCTGGTGGACAACTACGTCCCGCCGTGCCTGCGCGTCGACGCGTCTCCCTATCTCCTCAACGAGCTGAGGCTGTTGCTTCGGTTGATGATTGCCAAACAGCGAACGCTCTCCTCGCGGCGCCGGCATCGCGACGAGTCCGTCCTCGAGTTCACCGCCTCGGACGTCACGCTCTTCCTGGAGCTCAACGCCCTCAACGGCATCATCCCCTTGCTCATGCACGTGCTGGAGGCGGGCAACCTGCAACCCCAGCAGCTCTACCTGGCGCTCAGCCAGTGCGCGGGCCAGCTCTGCTCCTTCTCTCCGGAGGCGGACCCGTCCACCCTGCCCACCTTCCAGTACACCAACCTGCGCGCCACCTTCGAGGAGCTGTTCCGGCGCATGAACGAGCTGCTGCGTGCCGTGGCCCTCGAGCAGTGCCTCACCGTGCCCCTCGAGCTGGGTGCGGACCGGCTCTTCCGCGGCAACCTCTCGGACGAGCGGTTGGAGCGCTGCGGCCAGTTCTTCCTCACCGTACGCAGTGAGCTGCCGGAGCAGGTGGTGTCCGAGCAGCTCCCCAAGCTCATCAAGCTGGCCTGCGGCTCGGAGATCCGGAACGTGGTCCACGCCACCTCACAAGGGGTGTCCATCAAGGTCACCCACCGGCCTCCACCGGAAATCCCCCTCCAGCCGGGCACGTCCTACTTCGCCGTCTCCACCCAGGACGCCCATTGGAAGAACGTGATGCGCGAGCGGAACCTGGTGCTCCACCTGCCCCACCCCTTCGACGTCAGCCACACCAGCCTCGAGCTGCTCGCCGTGCCAACGCTTGGCCGTTGAGCCCGTCTCCGCCTTGGCCCCGGGGGAACCATGGATCGCGTCAACGAGACCACGAAGGACTGCTTCGACGTCATCATCCAGCTCCGCAACGCGGAGGCGGCCGCGGTGCCGCCGCCCGAGATTCTCAACCACCGCCTGCGTGGCGTGGTGGACGAGGTGCTGCGCCGCGCCACCTCGCTCGGCTTCAGCCACCAGGATGCGCAGGACATCACCTACGCCCTGGTGGGACTCATCGACGAGGTGATTCTGGGCAAGCCAGAGGACTACCGGCAGTTCTGGATGAGCAACCTGCTGCAGCTCCGCTATTTCGACGAGAACATGGCGGGTGACGGCTTCTTCGACCGGCTCAGCGCCATCCGGAAGGATCCGCACCGGACCGAGGTGCTGCGCGTCTACTACACCTGTCTGCTGTTCGGCTTCCAGGGGCGCTACCGTATCCGCGGCGGAGAGCTGGAGCTGCTCACGCTCATCGACGGCGTGAAGAAGGATCTGGAGCGCGCCAGCCCCTTCGACTTCGACGTCCTCTCGCCCCACGGGGAGCGGCCCTCCGAGCGGCTGACGGCGGCGAAGCGGCGTGCCTCCGTCTTGGTCATCTCCATGGGAGCCATGGTCCTGGCGCTGCTCGTCTACAGCGGCCTGTTGCTGATGCTGGATCGCAGCGCATCCCAGATGCTCCACCAGATCGAGCTCCACCTGAACTCCATCGCCAGGGAGGTTCCGTGATTGTCCCCATCCTGACCGCGATGGTGTTGGCCCTGCTCTGGGCCGCCGTCATCGCGCTGAAGCTGACGCCTTGGATTGGCATCACCGCCACGGGCCTGGCTGTGCTCTTCCTGGGGGTCCGGGCCCTCATCCGCCGGCGGCGTGCCCGCAGGGCGGCGGCGGCGAAACTGGAGGAGGACATCACCGCTCAGGCCGAGGAGCAGGCCCGGACGGTGCGGCCGGATCTGCAGCCGGAGATCCAGGCCATGAAGTCCGAGTTCTCCCGGGCGATGTCCGCGCTGAAGACGTCCAAGCTCGCCCGCGGTGGCCGGGATGCGCTCGCGGTGCTGCCCTGGTACCTGATGATCGGCCCGCCTGGCACCGGCAAGAGCACGGCCTTGCGCAACTCGGGGTTGAAGTTCCCCTACCTCTCCAATCGCGGAGCCGGTGGCGTCCGCGGCGTGGGCGGTACTCGCAATTGTGACTGGTGGCTCACCAACGACGCCGTCTTCCTGGACACCGCTGGCCGCTACACCACGGGCGAGGAGGACCGGAACGAGTGGTTCGCCTTCCTGGACATCCTCTGCCGCTACCGTCCCCATCGCCCCATCAACGGCCTCGTCATCACGGTGAGCGTGAATGACCTGATGACCGAGGATCCCCAGGCGGCCGGCGAGCTGGGCCAACGCATCCGCGAGCGCGTGGATGAAGTGACGGCCCGCCTCAAGGTCGTGGTGCCCATCTATGTGATGATCACCAAAAGCGACCTGCTCACCGGCTTCATGGAGATGTTCGCGGACCTGCCGCGCTCCGAGCGGGGGCAGATCTGGGGCTTCACCGTGCCTCTGGAGTCGCAGGAGGAGGCGCCCTCGGAGTTCCTGCTCAAACGCTTCGACGAGCTCACGTCCGTACTCGAGCAGCGGGCCGTGCGGCGCCTCGGGCAGGAGCGCCGGTTGGAAGCGCGCGAACGCATCCACCAGTTCCCCCACCGCTTCGACGCGCTCCGGAGGAACCTGGCGGAGTTCGTTCAGCCGCTCTTCCTGGAGAATGTCTTCCAGGACACGCCCGTGATGCGTGGGGTGTACTTCACCAGCGGAACCCAGGACACCCGCCCGGCCGAGCGCCCGGCACAGGGCGGGGCGGCCGAGGTCTTCGGCTCCAGCCGCGGGGCGGCCGAGTCCACCGAGGGCCGGAGCTTCTTCCTCTGGGAAGTCTTCAACAAGGTGATGTTCCAGGACCAGAAGCTCGCGGTGCGCAGCTCCATGGAGGAGATCCGCCTGCGCAAGCAGCGCTACACCCTGGCAGCGGCCTGCCTGGCCTCCGCGGCCCTGGTGCTGGTCCTCCCCGCCATTTCCTACGTGAAGAACCTGGAGATGCTGCGCACCGTGCGGGACAGCATCACCACGGTGAAGCTGGAGATCAACGACGACATCAGCCGCGTCCAGGAGCTCAGTCCCCTCCAGCAACAGCTCGCGATGCTGCACCAGCACCGCGCCGGCTCTCCCCCCTTCTGGATGCGCATGGGCATGTACCAGGGGGACAAGCTCTACCCGCTGGCCCAGTCCTTCTATAACAACCAGCTCAAGGGCATCCTGCTCGGACGCCAGCATGGCCGCATCCGGCAGGCGCTGGAGCAGTTCGCGGAGAACCAGGATCGCCCGGAGTGGAAGCCCAGCTCCGACTCCTACGGGCGCCACTTCAATGACCTGAAGCTCTACCTGCTCATCACCTGGCCGCGCAGCACGCGCGAGCCCGCGCTGGACGAAGAGCACCAGTCCTGGATCGTCCGGCAGATGGTGTCGCATTGGACGGACGTCAAGGGCAAGGACTGGGAGATAAGCCTGGAGCAGGCCGTCACCCGGCACGCGGAGACATACATCGCCATGCTGGCCGCGGATCCGCAGGCCATGGGCTTCAAGAGGGACGAGCGGATCGTGCGCTACGCCCGCCGGGCGCTCAATCGCGTGCCGCTGGCGACCCTGCAGCTCGAGCAGCTCGTCTCCGAGACCGAGGGCGAGTTTCCGGCCCTGTCCTTGGGGGACATGGTGGGCGCGGTCCCCGAGATGAAGGCCGGCCGCAAGGTCCGTGGCGCTTACACCCGCCGGGCCTGGGAGGACAAGATCCGGCTGCGGCTGGACTCCGCCTTCCAGGACACCCAGCGCTGGGTGCTCAACCGCGACTCCCGTCAGGACGAGGAGGCCCTGCGCGCCGAGCTGCGGACGCGCTACTACCAGCAGTACATCCAGGAATGGTCTGACTTCCTGCTCTCCATCCAGGTCGAGGCACCCGGTGACATCGACCAGACCGAGCGGCTGCTCACGAGCCTCACCCGCGGCAAACCGGCCCCCTATGGCCGGCTCTTCCAGACGCTCGCGCACAACGCACAACTCCAGGCACCCGACGAGCCCGCGGAGACCACGCTCAAGGATTGGATCTCCAAACCCCTCGAGGCCATCGAGGCCAAGAAGGTAGAAGGCAAGGACAAGAAACCACCGCCTCCCCCCCTCGCGGCACTGATCGATCCCACGACGTCCTTGGGGGATCGGGAAGTGACCGCGCGGGACGTGGCGCGGCACTTCTCCCCGCTGGTCAGGCTCGCCGCGGCCCGGGGCTCCTGCTCGGAGGATGAGGAGGAGTGCATGTCTCAGCTCGACTTCTACCAGGAGCGGCTCAAGCTGGTGCTCACCACCATTCTCGAGGTCCGTGACAAGCCAGGTGAGTCCGGGCTCCTCATCGAGAAGATCAAGTCCACCCGGAACGATGTCGAGAGACTCATCGCCTCGCAGGAAGGTGGGCAGGCCGTGCTCAGCAAGCTGCTCCTCCCTCCCTTGCGCGACGTGCGGGACATCATCTTCCGCGATGTGGCCGAGAAGAAGAGCCTGCTGTGGTGCGAGGAGGTGGCGCAGCCCTTCATGAACCTGATGGCCAGCCGCTACCCGTTCAACAAGAGCTCCCTGATGGATGTGCCCCTGGCCGAGCTCGCCGAATACATCCGTCCCTCCAACGGCGCGGTGAGGCGCTTCCTCAAGACCCAGCTCACGGAGGATGTCGTTCCCAACGGGCGGCGGCTGCAGTTCGGCACTCCCGGCTCACACGCGATGTACAAGGATGAACTGCTGCTCCATGCGGAGCGGGTGAACACCCTGGCCACGGCGCTGTTTCCGAGCGACGAGATGGATCCACTCGTCCGCTTCCAGATTCGCATCCGGGCCGGCACCTCTCCGGATTCCTCCCCCTCGGACATCGCCTCCATCAAGTTCATCATGGACGGAACCGAGGTCCCCTACCGCAACGGTCCCGACAACATCTGGCATCGGATGATCTGGCCGGGACAGGCGGGAGAGCTCGGCGCCACCATCGAAGTGGTGGATTCACAGGGCAATGAGTCGAAGCTCCACGGCAAGGGAGAATGGGGTCTGTTCCGGCTGTTGGAACGGGTCAAGAGCATCGAGCCCAGCCCGGATGGACGTTTCTTCACCGCGACGTGGGAGGTGAAGGAATTGCGTGGCGCGTTGGTCTCCATCGACATCCGCCCCGAGCGTCTGGCGAATCCGTTCTTTGGCACCTCCGGAAACAACACCGCCAGGCTGATGCAGCTCTTCCGGGATCCCCATCTCCTGCCTCCCCTCGGCATCGCCCGGAATGGCAAGAACTGCCCCCAAGCGGTCAGCACCGGCACGGAGCCCTGAATGAGTGTGTCCGCCACGCCAAGACTCGGGATGGTGGGAAAGGCGCCCTGCCAGGCCGACTTCCTCCGCATCCAGGCCTCCAGCCCGCTGGCGCACCAATTCCTGCACTGGCTGTCCGCGGGGGTGGAGGCAGCTCGCGCCGCCCGGTGCGGGCTTCCCTCGGGGACTGCGTCCTTCCTGTTCACCGTGCCCGGGGAGCGAAACGTGCTGGCGGGGGTCTTCTCACCGAGCGTGGATGGCGTGGGACGAGCCTTCCCGCTGGCGGTGTTCACCGAGCTGGCGGCCTCCGCCCTGGCGCTCCGCCTCTCCCTGCTCCCCCTGGCGCTCCGCCCGTTTCTGTTGGCCTCGTCCGAGCTCCTGCGGGCCTCCGCGTCGATGGACCTTCCAGAGCTCACACGCCAGGTGGGAATCCTGCCACCCCCTGACATGGAGGACTTCGTCAGCGCGGACCGGCAACTCCAGGAGCTGCTCGCGGGACGGAGAGGCGTGGATCTCCTGGCCCCCCTGAGCCACCCCGAGGAGGCGCTCGACAGCACCTACTACGCCCTGCACACCTTCCGCGTGGCGTGCACGGGAGAGCGCCACCGGCAGGACACCCCGGCCCACATCATCCTGGAATGCCCCCTGGTCAACGGGCTCGGTCCCGCGGTGTGGCTGGAGCTGGCGGCGAAGTTGCTGCGCTGGACGTCCACGCCTCCCGCCTTCGCCTGGTCCGATGGCGCGGAGCCCCGCCTCCTGCTGTGCCTGGGCACCACCGCCCCCGAGCTCTTCCTCCACCTCGCCCGCCCTGGCTGGGATGGATCCCACCTCTGGCCATTGCGCACCACTCGCGCCGCGGCCATCGAGCACGCAAGGCGCTCCCTGTCCGAGACACAGCGGCGCCACATCGACTCGCCCACCACGCCCCTGGAGGCGCTGCTCCACGCCCTCTCATGACCGATCGCTCCCCGCCCCCTCCGCATTCCAGCCGGCCTCCGCTCTCCCACTCCTCTGACGATGCCATGAGCACCGAGAAGAACAGCCTGAAGGGCAACAGCCTGGCGGTAGGGGCGGAATCCGCTTCCGCCCTGCTCGGCGACCTCCTGGCGGAGGCCCGGCTCGGGCCCGGAGAGGAGGGCTATGACGTCACCCTCCGTGGAGCCCAGGCATTCCTCACCGAGATGCTGGTGGGCCACCGGGCTGAAGAGCGGGTGGACAAGGAATTGGTGGATGCGCTGGTCGCGGAGATCGATCAACGTCTGAGTGAGCAACTCGACGAGATCCTCCACCACCCGGGCTTCCAAAGGCTGGAGTCCACCTGGCGCTCGCTGAAGTTCCTCATCGACCGGGTGGACTTCCGCGAGAACATCCGGGTGGAGGTGCTCAACGTCTCCAAGGAAGCCCTGCTCGAGGACTTCCAGGACACGCCCGAGGTGGTGAAGAGCGGACTGTACCGGCTGGTCTACTCCAATGAGTATGGAGCCTTCGGTGGCAAGCCCTACGGGGTGGTTTGCAGCTGGTTCGACTTCGGCCCCGGCCCCCAGGACATGGAATTGCTGCGCAAGTGCTCGGCGGTGGCGGCCATGGCGCACGTCCCCTTCCTCTGCAATGCCAGCCCGGAATTCTTCGGTGGGCAGAGCTTCCTCGAGCTGCCCGCCCTGAAGGATTTGAAGTCACTCTTCGAGGGGCCCCGGTACGTGCGCTGGCAGTCGTTCCGCAACAGCGAGGACGCGCGCTACGTGGGCCTGTGCCTGCCGCGATTCCTGCTGCGCCGCCCCTACGGAGAGACAACCCTGCCCGTGCGCGCCTTCAACTACAGCGAAGACGTGGTCGGCCATCATGAGCGTTATCTGTGGGGGCCCGCCTCCGTCGCACTGGCCACCCGCGTGGCGGACTCGTTCGCCCGATACCGCTGGTGCCCCAACATCATCGGCCCGGAGTCCGGCGGCGCCGTGGAGAACCTCACGCTCCACAAGTACGAGGCCCTCGGTGAGCTCCAGGCCAGGGTTCCCACCGAAATCTTGCTCACCGAGCACCGTGAGTACGAGCTGAGCCAGGAGGGTTTCATCGGGCTGGTGTTCCGCAAGTCCACGGACAACGCGGCGTTCTTCTCGGCCAACTCCGCCCAACGCCCCAAGCTCTTCGGCGACACCCCCGAGGGCCGCGAGGCGGAGACCAACTATCGGTTGGGCACGCAGCTCCCCTACATGTTCATCATGTGCCGCCTGGCGCACTACATCAAAGTGCTACAGCGTGAGCAGATTGGAAGTTGGAAGGAGCGCTCGGACCTGGAGCGCGAGCTCAACCAGTGGCTGAGCGACTACGTGACGGACATGGAGGATCCCGCTCCCACGGTGCGCGCGCGCCGGCCGCTGCGCAGCGCACGGGTGACGGTGGAGAACGTGGAGGGACAGCCCGGCTGGTACCGCTGCAATCTCCGGGTCCGGCCGCATTTCAAATACATGGGCGCGTCTTTCACCCTGTCACTGGTGGGCAAGCTCGATAGGGAATGAGCCCCTGGAGATCAACGACCATGTCCACACACGGGCTCCTCTCTCGTCTGGAAAGCGGCGACATGCACCCCTCCCGGCGGGAGGATCCAGTCGAGGCCATCACCCGGCACCTCCGGGTTCTGCTCAACACCCGGAAGGGTGAATCCGTCTCCTCACCTGGCTACGGCATCCTGGATTTCAACGATGTCGTCCACACGTATCCCTCGGCCATCCAGAGAATGCAGGCCTCCATCCAGGCCGCCATCCAGGAGTACGAGCCACGCTTGAGAAACGTGGTGGTCATCCACACGCCGCAGGCTGGAGATCCTTCGGCCCTGAAGTTCGAAATCACCGCACAGCTCGCCACGAAGGGCTCCAGCCGCGTCCTGTATTTCCGGACGCGTCTGGGGGCCGGAGGCAGGGTGGAGCTGTGGTGAAGCGCGAGGCTCGCACATGTTCAGCAAGTACTATCTGAGTGAGCTGACCTACCTGAGGGAGATGGGCCGGACGTTCGGCCTGGCCAATCCCGCCACCGCGGGTCTGCTGGTGGAGCGCGGAGCGGACCCGGATGTGGAACGGCTGTTGGAAGGTTTCGCCTTCCTGACGGCGCGCATCCGGGAGCGGGTGGAGGACGACATCCCGGAGATGGTGCACGTCCTGTCGGATCTGCTCCTGCCGCACTACCTGCGGCCGATCCCCGCCTGCACCATCCTCGAGTTCACGCCCCAGCAGAAGGCCCTGCGGGGACGCGCGCATGTGCCCGCCGGCGTGGAGGTCGCGGCCCAGCCCATCGACGACACCTCCTGCATCTTCCGCACGACGTCGGACGTGGAGCTGCTTCCCCTGACGCTCGAGGGCGCCCACCTGGACAAGTCCTCCACCACCCATCCGGTGCTGCGCCTCTTCTTCCAGACGCAGGAGCAGGGCCGCGCCGAGGTCTTCCAACCCGGTGGCCTGCGGCTGTTCATCCACTCCGAGCTGGCCACCAGCTCCCTCATCCTCCTGTGGCTGCTGCGCTACTGCCGCAAGGTGCAGGTGCGCTCCGGCACCGGTCCCGGCATCCTGCTGCCGCCAGAGGTCATCCGTCCCGTCGGCTTCGACCGGAAGCTCAGGATGCTGCCCTGGCCCCGCGTCTCCGAGGGCTACCGGCAGCTCCAGGAGTACCTCACCCTGCCGGAGAAGTTCCTCTTCTTCGAGGTGGGACAACTGGAGGAGGCCGCCGACGTGGTGGAGGACCGGTTCGAGCTGGCCTTCCACCTCGAGCGGCCCCCGCCCCTGGAGGCCAGCATCACGCGGGACATGTTCCGGCTCCACTGCACGCCCGCCATCAACCTCTTCTCCGCCTCGGCCCACCCGCTGCGCCACCACACGATGGATCGCGAGCACCTGTTGCGCGCCGCCGAGAAGGATCCGCGGCACTCGGAGGTGTACACGGTGGACCGCGTCACGGGCCTGCAGGCCGGGCGCAACGAGCGGCGCCTCTACCGGCCCTTCTTCGGCTTCGAGCACGCCTCGGGCGAGGACGCGGAGCCGGCCTTCTACCGGCTGCGCCGGGCCCCCTCCCCCATCGACGATGGCATCGACACCTTCCTGGCGTTGGAGACAGCACGGGACGTGGTGCCCTCCCTCTCCAAGGAGACCCTGTCGGTCGAGCTGACCTGCACCAACCGCTCACTGCCGGGCCGGCTGCAGGTGGGCGATGTCTGCCTGTCGACCTTCACCTCGCCCTCGTTCGCGCGCTTCAAGAACATCACCCCGGTCAGCCGTCCGGCCCGGGCGCCCCTGGGCACCGAGCTGCACTGGCGGCTGCTCTCGCACCTGGCCATCAACCAGCGCTCGCTCGCGGACGCCTCCGTGCTGCGCTGCCTGCTGGAGCTCTACAACTTCCACGCCCTCGCGGATGACCTGACGGGGCGGGCCAACCGGCTGCGCATCAATGCCATACGCGCGGTGGAGGTGCGCCCCGGCACCCGGTTCCTCGAGGGCGTGCCGATACGCGGCAACCGCACCACCGTGGAGCTCGACGAGACGAGCTTCATGGGCGCCGGAGACACATTCCTCTTCGGCTGCGTCCTCGACGAGCTGCTCGCGTCCAACGTCACCCTCAACGCGTTCAACGAGCTGGCGCTCCGGCTTCAACCCTCGCAGATGGAGTACTCGTGGCTGCCCCGGAACGGAACCCAGATGATTTTGTAGAGGCGGACGATGCCCTGCGTCCCCTGGCCAACCGGCTCGGGTTCTTCCCGCTGGTGGCGTACCTGGAGCGGCTCACCCATGGCGCGGCACGCGTGGGCGAGCTGGGCCCGGTGAGCCAGGAGCGGATCCGCTTCCGGCATGATCCTGCCCTGGGCTTCTCCTCGGGGGACGTCAGCGACGTGGCACTGCGGCAGGTGCCCGCCCAGGAGGACGAGCCCAAGGCACGGCGCCCGCTCTTCGAGGTGGTCACCACCTTCCTCGGGCTCACCGGCTCCGTCAGCCCGCTGCCCATGTACGTGTCCGAGGCCGTGGCCCAGGAGGATCCGGATCGGCCGGTGCGGCGCGAGATGCTGGATCTGTTCCATCACCGGCTGCTGTCACTGCTGTACCGGCTCGAGTCCCGCTACCGCGTCACCAGCGAGCTGACCTCCACCTGCGACGACGACTGGTCGCGCCGCCTGCTGACCCTGGCCGGCTTCGACACCTTCGAGAAGCCCTGGTCCGGGAAGCTGCCCGTCTGGAGGCTGATGCGGCTCGTTCCCATCCTGGCCAGCCACATCCGCACCGCGGAGAAGCTGCAGCTGGCGCTCCAGGACGTGCTGGAGGGTGAGCTGGAGGGTGCTCGCATCACCGTGCACCAGTTCCAGGGCCGGTGGGTGGACATCGATGCGCGTCTCCAGCTCGGCGAGGCGTACCACCAGCTCGGGCGCAACACGCTGCTGGGTGGCCAGGCGTATGACCGGATGGGGCGGTTCAGGATCGAGATCGGCCCGCTCCCGCCCGATGTCTGGCGCCGGCTGCTGCAAGAGGGAGATCTCTACCCGCTGGCGCGCGAGGTGGTGGCGCTCTGCGTGAGGGATCCCATCGAGTACGACTTCGAGCTCTTCCTCAGCGAGAGCATCAACCACACCTACAACCTCTCGTACACCGAGCCCTCGCGGCTCGGACGGGACACCTGGCTCGGCACCAACCTGCAGAACCGGGTGATCGTGCCCGGCTCCCCTTGAGCACCCCTGCCTCTGGAGAACACCCATGCGCCTTGCCTTCATGACGCCCTGTTTGTGCTGGCTGTTGCTCGCCGCGGGGTGCGCGGCCCGGCAGAAGCCGGAGCTGTGCTTCCACGAAGTCACCCGCGAGAAGCGCCCCGTCCTCTCACCCGAGGAGTGGTTCGCACTGCTGGTGCACGGCTACTCCCCCGAGCAGCGTACGGCGCCCCAACCCACCCTGGACTGCTCGGGCTCGCCCGTCGTGTGGCAGGAGCCCGTGGCGGATGCCTGTCGTGAAGCCGGTCCGGAACCGGAGCCCCTCCCGGCCACGGAGCAGCTCACCGAGGACGATCTGATCCTGGAGACCGTGCGCTCGGATCTGCGTCTTGTCTGGGTGCTCACACGGCGTTTCGCCAATGGCGAGGCCCTCGGGCCCGTGGGGTTGGTGGAGCGGACGGATCAGGGGCTCATCGTCCGGGCGCTCGGGAGCCTGCGCTCATTTCCCCAGGGCGCGAAGCTGCAACTGAAGCGGAGCGGAGACGTGGAGGTGCTGGTCGCCGAGGGAGATCAGTGCACGAATGAGTCACCACCGGTGTGCCGCCGCTTCGCCCGCCTCCTCCCGCTGCGCCACGGCCGGTTCTTCGCGGAGTCCGTGGTGAGCAAGCAGGGTCAGTGCCTGGGCCCCACGTGGTTTCCTCTCAGCCGGGAGCAACTGCTCGATCTACCTGGCGGCCTGCAACGGAAGGTGGAGCTGACGTCCAACCTGCGCTTTGGCCCCGAGGGCATCATCATCGACGAACAGGTGATGATGCATGACATGGATCCCCACTACGCCTCGCTGCCGCCCATGCCCTACCGGCGTGCGCAAGCCGAGCGGAAGCTGACGGTGGAAAACAATCGGCTGGTTGGGACGGAGCCCTCGCTCTGGGTGAAGCTGCTGGAGCATGAGCTGCAGGCGGGCGCGACCCCCCTGAAGACTCCGGTACTGCAGGCCACGCCGGCCAAGCCGTAGGACACGGGAGGCAGCCATGGTCGCTCGAGCACTCGTTCATGAACTGGGGCAGTCGTCGCTCTTCACATTCGAAGTCGGGGGACTCGCGGTCCCCCTGCGCGTCGTGCGCTTCTCGGGTGCCGAGGGACTGTCCAGTCTCTTCGAGTACCAGGTGGAGCTGGCCTGCGAGGATCAGGAGATCGACTTCGCGGACGCAGTGGGCAAACCGGCGCTGCTGACGCTACAGGGCGACCTTCGCCCGAAGCTCCTCAACGGCATCATCAGCCGCTTCGAGCAGATCAACGAGATGCCTCGCTACGCCATCTACCGGGCCACGGTGGTGCCCCTGGTGTGGAGGCTCAAGCACCGCTTCGACTGCCGGATCTTCCAGGCGATGGACACTCCGGCCATCCTCAAGAAGGTCTTCGAAGCGGCCTCCGTGCCAACGGACCAGGTGCGCTTCACCCTGACGGGCAGCTACGAGCCCCGCGACTACTGCGTGCAGTACCGCGAGTCCGACTGGGCTTTCGTCAGCCGTTTGATGGAGGAGGATGGACTCTTCTATTTCTTCGAGCATGAGCAGGACAAGCACACCCTGGTGATTGGGGATGGGGCGGCGGCCTTCAAACCGATTGACGGAGTGGACACGCTGCCCTTCCGCCGGGACGCGGGCATGGTGGTCACGGAAGACCACGTGAACCACTTCCGCTTCTCCGAGGAGGTCCGCCCCGGCAAGGCCACCCTGCGTGACTTCAACTTCAAGAAGCCAGGGTTGAACATGCAGGCGGCCAACGGAGCGAAGGTCGATGCGGACCTGGAGGTGTACGACTACCCGGGGGAGTATCAGGATCCCTCCCAGGGAACGCTGGCCAAGGGCAGTACCATCGCCAGGGTGCGGCTGGAGGCCCTCCAGGCCAGCAAGCGTCTGGCGCAGGGCAGAAGTGACTGTGAGCGATTTCTGCCAGGGCGGCTGTTCTCCCTGACCGAGCACTCACGGAGGAGCCACAATGGCCGTTATCTCCTCATCGGGGTGAGCCATCAGGGCAGCCAGCCACAGGTGCTGGACGAGGAGTCCCAGGGAGGGGGGTTCAGCTACTCCAACGCCTTCACCTGCATCCCGGAGGAAGTGCCCTACCGGCCGGCCCGGGTGACTCCGAGGCCCCATGTCAGGGGAGTGCAAACCGCGGTGGTGGTGGGACCCAAGGGAGAGGAGATCTACGTAGACAAGTGGGGCCGGGTCAAAGTGCAGTTCCATTGGGACCGGCAGGGAACGCTGGATGAACACAGCTCATGCTGGGTACGGGTGAGTCAGCTCTGGGCCGGTGAGGGATGGGGCGCCATGTTCATCCCTCGCATCGGCCAGGAGGTCATCGTCGACTTCATCGAAGGTGACCCGGACCGGCCCCTCATCATCGGCCGTGTCTACAATGGCAACAACCTCGTGCCCTACGAGCTGCCAGCGCACAAGACCAAGAGCACCATCAAGTCCAACTCCTCGCTGGGCAAGGAGGGGTACAACGAGCTGCGCTACGAGGACAAGAAGAGCCAGGAGCAGATCTTCATGCACGCCGAGCGCAATATGGACGTGCATGTGAAGAATGACTCGTTCGAGAACATCCTCCACGACCGTCACCAGACCATTGGATGCGAAGGCGAGAACGGAAAGGCCGGTGATCAGAATGAAATGGTCTATCGGGACAAGAACTTGAAGGTACACCGCCACAGCCAGGAGCACATCGGCGGGGACATGATGCTCCTGGTGGGAGGCATTGATGGCGATGGGAATGTGGATGTCGTCATGAAGTCCAACCGCATGGAGCTGGTGCACAAGGACAGCCATCTGCACGTCAAGCAGAACCTGAATGAGAAGGTGGACGTCACCCGCTCACACTACAGTTGCGAGTGATTTACCTGCTCTGAGAGGTGCGCTTGCGGTAGTGACAGAGCTTGGCAATGGCTTGGTGACGGCGTCGCCAGAAGCTCCAGTGGAGCGTGAAAGTGCCTGGGGGTTGCCA
>NZ_DBNGVP010000142.1:0-3450 GCF_057119385.1 Archangium sp.
CCGGTGTCGAGGACACGCGCCAGGGTGTCGCGCTCCACCAGCTTCTTCTTCTTGCGAGCGGCCTCGCGCAGCGCGGCGGTGGCCAGGCGGTCCATGTCGCGCAGGGCGCCGCTGGCCGCCTCGTGCAGCATGGCCACGGCGTCGGAGGCGAACAGCTCGCGCTCGCACCCGGCCTTTTCCAGGCGCACGCGCAGGTACTCGGCGGTGTCCTCGGGACACAGGGGGGTGAGGTGCAGGCGGGTGTGCAGCCGGGAGTAGAGGCTGCGATTGTGCCGGCGCGACAGGCGGCCCTCCAGCTCCGGCAGGCCCACCAGCACCAGGCTCAGCAGGGCCTGGGAGTCCCACTGGTAGTTGAGGAGTATGTGCAGGCCCCCTGGTACGTCCTGGTGCAGCAGGTGGGACTCGTCCAGGAGAAACACGGGGTGGGTTCGTTCCTGGCCCAGCTGCTCCACGTGGGTGGCCACGGCGTAGAAGACAGCCGCCGCGGTGGCCGAGGGCTTGAGGCCCAGCGCCAGGCACAGCTGGCGGTAGAAGTCGCGCCGGCCCAGGGTGGCGTTGTGGCAGGAGGTGAGGCGGAAGCCGCCGTGGGGCAGCCGGTGGCGCAGCGCGCGCAGCACGCAGGTTTTTCCCACGCCCGGCTCGCCGGTGAGCACCACGCTCTGGCGCTGACGCAGGGCCTCGCACAGCTCCTCCACCAGCGCGCTCTTGGAGGAGGGCAGCCAGAGGTCGGCGTCGGAAATCTCCTTGGAGAAGGGAGCCAGGGAGAGGCCGAAGTGGGAGAGGTAGGAGGGCGTCATGCCTCACCCCCGTCCTCGCCGGCGGCGTGGGCGGGAGGGCGGCCCACGGCCTTGTCCAGCAGGGCGCGCGGCGGGTCGAAGGCCGTGTGGCGGGGAGCCGTCTCGTCCAGGTGGGGGCGGCGCCTGGGGCGAGAGCGCCGGGAGTTGCGCACCGGGTCCACCGGGTGCAGGGCAATGCGCTGGCCCGCGACTCGGATGATTCCTTGGCTGCTCCGCTTCTCTTTCTCCAATGTCTCCGCGGAGCCCTGGCCCGTGCCGTGCTGCTACACGGTCACGGGCCTCTTTTTCTCCGCGCCCGAATCGGGCCCTCGGAGCGGCACTGCGCCGCGTGGTCCCCGCCCTCCTGGGGCTCGCGCACTACCTCACCCGTCACTCCTTTACCCGAACCTGCTGGGTGATGGGCCGCCCCACTCCCCTACGGCTTCTCCCATCATCCAGTCGGTCCGATTCCGGGCCGATCTCCCTCATCCAGCGTGCTCGGTAACACCTCGCCGGGCCGGACGGCGGGTGGATCAACGGCCCAGGTCCTCCGCGCCAACGGCGCCATGGGCTGACCGCCCGCCTTCATCGCCAGGCCGCCGCCCCAGTCGCTCGGGCAGTGAGTGGCGCCGCCACGAAGTGCCTGACACCATTCCCGGCCATGAATGGGTTGGAGGACGTGGCCATGCGTTTCCGGGCGTGCATCGCACTTCTGCTCTTCGTCTCGGCCTGTACGACGACACCGCCAGCCCCAGGAGAGCCTGCCGTTCAGGACCCGAGGCTCGCCAACCTCCAGCGAGCGGCGAAGCTGCCCTGGACGGACGGGGGGCGTTGCGTTGTCCAGGAGGCATCCCTGCCCTGGCCCGTGCTGGTGGAGCGATGCTTTCAGGCCCTCGACCATGAGCGCATCCGGTTCAACGACCCCACGGGAAGATGCGCGGTTGCCTCCGCGGGGGCGGCTGGCATGGGACTCGGCATCTGCGTGCTGGCGGCACCGGAGATCGTCGTGGGAGCGGTGATCGTCGCGGGCGTGGTCGTGGTGGGCTTTGCCATCAAAGAGGCGCTGGATGCGTATGAGCGGAAATGGGCCGAGCCCGAGACAACAAGGCCCACGCCTGAAACGCGGCCCGTGCCAGAAGTGAAGCCCGCACCTGAGGCCAGGCCCGCTCCGCAACAACCCTCGCCGACGAAAAGGCCCAAGCCGGAGCCAAAAGGGCCGGAGCTCCCTCCTCTGGGGCCTATCGAAACCTCGGAGCGAGAGCGCCGCCCGGAGTGCAAGCCCGTCCCGGTGCCACACCTGGGTGGTAATGACCCGCACAACCAATGCGCCGACAACCTTCCGAACAACACCTTCCCTGGCTGGGATGTGCTCGTGAATGGAAAGAACTTCGACGCGCTGCAACTGGCCACGCGCACGCTGTGGGATGTCAAAACGGACGCCTTCGACAAGCACGAATCGCGATCCCAAGACTTCTTCATCCAAATGAAGCTGCCGGAAATACAACGCGAGAAGAGACTCGCAGAAGAGTGTGGGTATGACTTCGTCGTTGGCGTGCGCAGCAAAGCACATCAACTCGCGCTGGAACGCGCGGACAATACCCTCAGGGCCGTCCTCATGGACTGGTGCTGACATGAATGCCCATTCAAACAAGCTCAGCATCATCATCAACGCCCCCGCACTCGTGAGTGGCGATGAGCGGCCCCTCGCAATCATCCATGGAATGGAGCGTGCTCTTCCAGGGTTGCGACTGGAGTGGACGCTCTCTGAAAAGGGAGACATCGTTGCATTGCCTGACCGCGACGAGTGGCTCGCGGCCAGCAGGACGGATGGCGGGTTTCCGTTCGTTTGCAACGATGACGATGACTGCCCCATGACGCTATTTGGCTTGGAAAACCCAAATGGTCTTTACACGGGGGGCGGGCCGCACTTTGAAGTCCATGGGTCGCTGTACCAGGAAGCAGTCGGCATCACGCAGGCAGAGGATGTGCTGGAGGCGATAGGAGAGGCATCTCGCGGATTCTGGGGGGATGTGACGCCACTCAGCGCGGGCGCCGAGATTTCGCGGCAGACGCGCGATCCACTGCGCAAGCCGGGGCTCCCGCCACGGGGGTTGCCTGCGCTCAGGTTCCCAGACTCCATCCGCGCGCCTGAGATTCCGCATCGCCTGGGGTGGCTGAACTACTGGTCGGCCGCTGCCGCACGCGCCATCGGATTCCCAGACCCGGCCCGCGACACGGAACTGCTTTCGCGCTCCCGACAGACCGTGACGGGCGGATGGGTTGTCAGGCTCACCGATGCGCCGCTCGACCTGGACAACCCCGCGCACCTGGACGCACTCAAACGGGCCTACGCGCGCTTCCCGGAGATCGGCGGGCGCTCCACGCCCTGAGGCTCGGCACGGCTCGCCATGGCCGTGCTCGAGGTTCCAGCTTTGGGCTCACGCGGGCCGAGCGGCAGCCAGGACGGCGAGCGCCGCCTGACGTGGAGAGAAGGTGCAGCACAGGTCGACAGCGCACCTGTACGGTAGGACGCACCGGAAGCACCGGGCAACTCCTGGCTCGAGGGCTCGGCTCCATGCGAACAAGCGTCCCGGGCCCCCGGTGGGCGGAGAGGCCAGCGAGGAGCACGCATGGATGAGAAGAAGAAGCCCGGGACGAGTTGGGAGGAACGGAC
>NZ_DBNGVP010000143.1:0-51675 GCF_057119385.1 Archangium sp.
CCCCGCGCCTGCTCCGGCGACATGTAGAGGGGCTTGCCCTTCACGATGCCCGGCAGCGTCACGGTGCGCTGGGCGCGCGCCTTGGCCACGCCGAAGTCCAGCACCTTCACCCGCCCGTCGAAGCCCACCATCAGGTTGTGCGGCGACAGGTCGCGGTGCACCAGCCGCAACGGCACGCCGTCCTCGCCCCGGGCCTGGTGCGCCGCGTGCAGCCCGTGCAGCGCCTGCAGCACGATGGCCACCGTCACGTCCGGCGCGGGCCGCGTCGTCTTCAGCAGCCGGTCGAAGTCCACCCCGCGCACCAGCTCCATCACCAGGTAGTAGGCGCCCTGCGACTCGCCGAAGTCGTGGAAGGTGACGAGGTTGGGGTGGCTCAGCCGCAGGCCGATGCGGGCCTCGTCCAGGAACTGCTTCACGATGTCCGGGTCCGAGGCCAGGTGCGG
Source organism: Archangium sp. (assembly GCF_057119385.1). NCBI lineage: Bacteria > Pseudomonadati > Myxococcota > Myxococcia > Myxococcales > Archangiaceae > Archangium > Archangium sp. The sequence continues at coordinate 444 of NZ_DBNGVP010000143.1, forward strand.
CAGAATCCGCTTGAGCGCCACCAGCCGGCCGAGCCCCTCGGGGCCCCGCGTGCGCGCCACCAGCACCTGCGCCATGCCTCCGGTGCCCAGCGGCGTCACCAGCTCGTAGCGGCCGATGCGCCCGCGCGGCCCCGTCAGCGGATCCTCCTCGGGGGCCAGCTCGTCCAGCCGCTCCAACACGCCGCGGCCATCGGTGAGCGACAGGAAGGCCAGCACCGCGTTGTCCAGCTGGTCGCCAATGGCCTCCACCAGCTTCATCACCAGCCAGCCCCCGTCGTCGAAGCGCCCCTCCACCACCAGCCCCAGGGTGCCCAGCTCCAACCGCCCGAGCGCCAGCGGCGCGCAGAACAACATCCGCTTGCCGGACAGGGGGTGGGCGCCCTTCCAGGTGGCGGCCTCGAAGACGTCCACGCCGGGCTGGCCGAGCACCCGGGTGAGCACGGGGCCCGCCGTGCCCCGCAGGCTGACGAAGCCCGCCGAGGCATGCACCAGCCGCGCGCACTGGGTGAGGAACACATCCACCGCCGCGTCGAGGCTCAGGCCCCGCTCCAGGCAGTCCTCGAGGATGTCGTCCGCCATCCGCACCACGGCGTTGAGGCCGCGCAGGAAGGCGACCTCGGCTTCGAGCGAAGGGAATTCCACGAGGCTCAGGAGCCGGACTTCGACTGGTCCGCGTAGAGCGCGTCCGCGATGCGGTAGGCGCTGGTCTCCAGGCGCTGGTAGGCCTCCTTGATGGCGGCCGCGTCCGTGCCCTTGAACAGCTCCTTGAGGTGCTCCACGTCCGCCTTGATCTCCTCGCGGTCCTTCTCCTGGAGGACGTTGCCGTACTCCTCCAGGCTCTTCTCCGTGGTGTAGATGAGCGAGTCGGCGTTGTTGCGCAGCTCGGCCAGCTCCTTCTTGAGCTTGTCCGTGGACTGGTTGGCCTGGGCGTCGGAGATCATCGCTTGAATCTCCGCCTCGGACAGGCCCGAGTTGCCCACCACGCGCACCTGCTGCACCTTGCCGGTGCCCAGGTCCTTGGCGCTCACGTGCACGATGCCGTTGGCGTCGATGTCGAAGGAGACTTCGATCTGCGGCACGCCACGGGGCGCCGGGGGAATGCCCACCAGCTCGAAGCGCGCCAGCGTCTTGTTGTCCACCGCCATCTCGCGCTCGCCCTGGAGCACGTGCACGGACACCAGCGGCTGGTTGTCCACCGCGGTGGAGAACACCTGGCCCTTCTTGCAGGGGATGGTGGTGTTCTTGTCGATGATCTTGGTGAAGACCCCGCCGGCCGTCTCCACGCCGAGCGACAGCGGCGTCACGTCCAGCAGGAGGACGTCCTTCACCTCGCCCTTGAGCACGCCACCCTGGATGGCCGCGCCCACGGCGACGACCTCGTCCGGGTTGATGCCCTTGTGCGGCTCCTTGCCGAAGAACTCCTTCACCTTCTGCTGCACCGCGGGCATGCGCGTCATGCCGCCCACCAGCAGCACCTGGTGCACCTGCGGCGCGGTGATGCCCGCGTCCTTGAGCGCGATGCGGCACGGCTCGATGGAGCGCTCGACCAGGTCCGCCACCAGCGCCTCGAAGGTGCTGCGCTCCACCGTCTCGGTGAGGTGCTTGGGGCCCGTGGCGTCCGCGGTGATGAAGGGCAGGTTCACCTCCGTCTCCGTCGCGCTGGACAGCTCGTGCTTGGCGCGCTCGGCCGCCTCCTTCAGGCGCTGCAGCGCCATGCGGTCCTTGCGCAGATCCAGGCCGTTGTTCTGCTCGGCGAAGCGCTTGGCGAGGAAGTCGATGAGGCGCTGATCGAAGTCCTCACCGCCGAGGAAGGTGTCGCCGTTGGTGCTCTTGACCTCGAAGACGCCCGAGCTGAGCTCCAGGATGGAGATATCGAACGTGCCACCGCCCAGGTCGTAGACGGCGATGCGCTCGGAGCCCATGTCGCGCACCTTGTCCAGGCCGTAGGCGAGCGCGGCGGCGGTGGGCTCGTTGATGATGCGCAGCACGTTGAGGCCGGCGATGCGGCCCGCGTCCTTGGTGGCCTGGCGCTGGCTGTCGTTGAAGTAGGCCGGGACGGTGATGACGGCCTCGGTGACGGGCTCGCCCAGGTAGTCCTCGGCCGTCTGCTTCATCTTCATCAGCACGATGGCGCTGATTTCCGGCGGGCTGTAGCCCTTGCCGCGGATCTCCACCCAGGCGTCCCCGTTGGGGCTGGGCGCCACGCGGAAGGGACTCACGCTGATGGCCTTCTTGGCCTCGGGCGAGTCGAACTTGCGGCCGATGAGCCGCTTGACGGCGAACACCGTGTTCTCCGGGTTGGTGATGCCCTGCCGCTTGGCAATCTGGCCCACCAGACGCTCACCGGACTCGGTGAAGCCCACCATGGACGGCGTGGTGCGGCTGCCCTCGCTGTTGGGGATGACCACCGGCTCGCCGCCCTCCATGACGGCGACGCACGAGTTGGTCGTCCCCAGATCGATTCCAATCACCTTGCCCATGGCGTCCTACTGGCTCCCCGAGGGAGTGGTTCCGGTCTGCTCGGTGGTGTTCCCCCCCGTGGGTCCACCCTCCGGCGTCGTGTCTGAAGAAGAGGTCGGCTCGGCCGCGGGCGGCGGAGCGGCGGGCGCACGCGCCACCACGACCAGCGCGGGCCGCATGAGCCGCTCGTTGAGCATGTAGCCGCGCACGGCCTCGTACAGCACGTGGCCCGCGGGCACCGCGGCGCTCTCCACCTGCTGCATGGCCTCGTGCAGGCGCGGATCAAAGGGCTGGCCGGCGGCGGAGAAGACCTTCACCCCGTGCTTGCCGAAGGCGCTGTCGAACAGCTTGCGCGTCATCTCCACGCCGGTGCGCAGGCTCTCGAAGTCCGCGGACTTCTGGGCCGCCTCCAGCGCGCGATCCAGGTTGTCCACCACCGGGAGGAAGTCCTTGAGCAGACGCTCGGAGCCGAACTTCTGGATCTCCTCCTTCTCCTTCTGGGCGCGCTTGCGGTAGTTCTCCAGGTCCGCCGTGGCACGCAGGGCGCGCTCGTGGGTGTCCTTGAGACGGTCCATCGTCTCGCGGCTGCGGGACTGGCTGAACTCGAGCTGCTGGCGGGCCTCCTCCAGCTCGCGGCGGGCCTGCGCCAGCAGCTCACGCGCCTCGTCGCGCGCGCGGCGCATCTCCTTCAACTCGCGATGGGCATCGTGCAGCGCGGCCCTAAGCCCGCCCTCGCCGCCACTGGCGGGAGCCTCGGGCTCGGTGACGCAGCCCTCGGGGATGGCCACCTCCATGGTGACCCCCTCGGGGATGTCCATCTCCATGGGGACCCCACCCTCGGGGATCTCCATTTCCATGGTGGTGACATTCTCGGGGTACTCGTCCTCCTGCGCCTGGGCGGGAGGCTGGACGTGACGCTCGACGCTCTCGAGCGCCGCGTCGATGACGTCCTGCGAGATGTCTGTCTGGAAGCTGCCCTTCTCGTCTCGGTTGGAGCCGGCCACGAGCGCACTATGTCACGGGGCGCAGGTTGATCCAACGCCCGGAGCGGTCAGACGCAGGCCGCCCATGTGGCCCCTCTAGAGGATTCCAGAGCGGATGGATGCCTCTCAGGAGGCCGGACGGGCGGGCTTCTTGCGGCCGATGGACTTCTTGGTGCCCGTCTTGGCGGCGGCCTTCTTGGCGGCGGCCTTCTTGGCGGGAGCCTTGGTGGCCGTCTTCTTGCGGCCGATGGACTTGGTGCCCGTCTTGGCCGCGGCCTTCTTCCCGGCGGGGGGCGCGGCGGCCGGGGGCTCGGCCTTGGGCTGGGGGGCCGGGGTGGAGGCGCCCTTGTGGCCCTCGATGGCGCCCTCGAGGGTCTCCTCCACCTGACGCACGGCGGACTCGATGCGCTCGGCGACCTGCTTGCCCGCGGAGACCGCGAAGGTGCGCAGGTTCTCGATGCCCTCCTTCACCTTGGCCTGCTTGGCGGGGTCCTTCACCTCCACCATCAGCCGCTGCGCCTCGGTCTTGAGCTCCTCGCTGGAGCGCTTGAGCTCCTCACCGGTGCGCTTGAGGAAGCCCATCAGCTGCTTGTCCCATTTCTCGGCCATCGGTCTCTTCTCCCTCACGGACAGTGCGAGCCGCCCGGCATCCGGCCGGGCAGGCTATAGTGCGCGCCCATCCGGCGAGCGCAGGTCGGCGCATCAGACTGCACCCCCGCCCGGAGCGCAAAGCAATCTTCACCCCTGGAGAGACGGATGAGAGCAGTCCTGATTGCCGCGGCCCTGCTGGCGGCCCCGGCCCTGGCGCAGAACAACAAGATCAAGCCCGAGCCCCAGCCCGCCGCCCAGGCCGAGTCCCTGCGGCCGCCCCCCGGCACCCCGGCCCCGGCCCCCAACCCGAGCGGCCCGTTCATCCCGGGCCCCATGGTGGCCACCCCGGTGGTGGTGGACCGCGACTCGCTGATGCAGCAGCTGGCCCGCATCAACGAGAAGCTCGCCCAGGCCACCGGCCAGGCCAGGCGGGACAAGCAGCTGCAGAAGCTGCTCGAGGACGCGCGCGCGAGCCTCAAGGACGTGGGCCGGCACGTGGCGAACGCGCCCCCCGCGCGCACGGAGCCGCCGCGCCCCGCTCCTCCGCCCCCGCAGCCCTCGGTGCAGCCCATCTCCGAGTCCATGCTGCAGTCGCTGCTGAGCGCCATCCGCCACGAGCCCTTCTCGGATGATCAGCTGAACGTGCTGGAGCAGGCCGCGTCCACCCAGTACTTCCTGGTGGCCCAGGCGCAGCAGCTCCTGCGCTCCTTCGCCTTCTCCAACGACCGCATCAAGGCCATGCGCCTGCTGCGCCCGCGCCTGCTGGACCTGGAGAACGGCTTCAAGCTGTACGAGTCCTTCGAGCACTCCAGCGACAAGGACGAGCTCAAGCGCATCCTGGCCACGTCCACCCCGTAAAGCCCCGAGTCTGGAGCCCGATCCACCATGCCGCTCGCCCGCCTGCTGGGGACGCTCGCCGTCCTCACCCTCCTCGGTGCCTGCCAGAAGCCCGCGCCCACCGAGCCCGAGCCCCTCCAGCTGCCCGAATTGGCGCAGTTGGAGACCACCGCGGGCGCGTCCTTCCAGGTGAGCCTCGGCGCCACCGGAGGCACCCCGCCGCTGCGGTACACGCTGGAGAAGCTGCCGCCCGGCCTCTTCTTCTCCACGGGCGATGGCCTGCTGAGGGGCGCCACCACGGTGCCGGGCCCGTACACCTTCACGGTGCAGGTGAAGGACGCGGCGGGCGCCACGCAGACGGGCACCTACCAGCTGCTCGTCTACCCCACCCCGTCCGTCACCACCGTCTCGCTGCCCGCCGCCACCACCGGGGCGACGTACGCCGTGCGGCTCGCCGCCACCGGAGGCAAGGGGCCCTTCCGTTGGACGTTGATGGGCGGAGCGCTGCCCTCGGGCCTGTCGCTGGGCGAGGACGGCCTGCTCACGGGCGTGCCGCTGGAGACGGGCTCCTTCTTCCCCACCGTGCGCGCGCAGGACGTCCACGGCGCCCAGGGCTCGAAGGTGTTCAACCTGGTGGTCATCGCGGGCACGACCGGAGGCGGTGACGGCGGCACGGGTGGGACGGACGGCGGTGGCGGCGGCACGGATGGCGGCGGCACCGACGGCGGTGGCGGCACGGATGGCGGTGGTGGAGGAACGGACGCGGGCCTCCCGCCGCTGGCCTTCAACGTGGCCAACTGGAACGTCGAGTGGTTCGGCGAGCCGACCCAGGGCCCCGTGGACGACGCCTTGCAGGTCCAGAACGTGAAGACGGTCATCACCCGGACGGGCGCGGACTTCTGGGGCCTGCAGGAGCTGGTGGACGCCACGGAGTTCAACGAGCTGAAACAACTGACGGGCTACGAAGGCTTCATGGCCAACGACCCGCTCGTCCTGTCCGGCGCGACCTACTACTCCACCAGCGAGCAGAAGGTCGGCATCCTCTACGACCCGGGCGTGGTCAGCGTGCTGGACGCGCGCATCATCCTCACCGCCTACGACTACGAATTCGGCACGCGGCCCCCCTTGCAGGTGAAGCTGCGCATCACGCGCGACGGGACGAGCGTGGACGTGGTGGCCATCGTGCTGCACATGAAGGCGTTCAACGACACGGACTCCTACAACCGCCGCAAGAACGCGGGGGGGGCGCTCAAGAGCTACCTGGATGCCCTCCCGGCGGACACGAACTTCATCGTGCTCGGCGACTGGAACGACGACGTGGACGTCTCCATCACCCGGGCCTACTCGGGCGGCCCGTACCTGGCCACGCCGTACCAGAACTTCCTGGATGACCCGGACCACTACACCTTCCTCACCCTGAACCTGTCCCTCACCAACGTGCGCAGCACGGTGAGCAACTCCGAGTTCATCGACCACCAGCTCGTCAGCAACGAGCTGCGGGCCGGCTACGTCAGCAACTCCGCCCAGGCCCTGCGGCCGGACACCTATATCTCCCAGTACAAGGACACCACCTCGGACCACTACCCGGTGTTCAGCCGCTTCGCGTTCAACGTGACGCCCCCGCCGCCCCCGCCCGTGCGCATCACCTCGCCCAACGGCGGCGAGCAGCTCGCGTCGGGGAGCGTGCAGACCCTCGCGTGGACCTCGGACGGCGTCAGCTCGGTGAAGCTCGAGTTCTCGCCGGACAACGGCGCGTCGTGGCAGGTGCTGGCCCCGAGTGTCCCGGCGGCGAGCGGGCAGTACACGTGGACGGTGCCCCCCGTTGCCGCGACGACGGCCCAGGCCCGCGTGCGGGTGAGCGATGCCTCGGCCCCGGCGGCGTCCGACCAGAGCGACACGGCGTTCACCGTGACCTGGCCTCCGCCGGTGTTCATCAACGAGTACCTGCCCCACGAGCCGCCCATGTCCGATGGCACCACCCGCGACTACGCGCAACAGTTCGTGGAGGTGGTGAATGGCTCCACGACGAGCACGGTGGACCTCGGCGGCTGGCTGGTGAACGACGCCAGTGCCTACAGCGGCACGGCGCCCCGGCACACCTTCGCCACGGGCACGCTGCTCGCTCCGGGCAGGTCCTTCGTCGTCTACTCGGGTGCCACCGCCATCCCCTCGGGAACGACGAACGCGGTGGCGGCCTCGAGCGGCGGGCTCTTCTTCAACAAGGGCACCAACAACGGCGGCAGTGGCGACGGCGTCTACCTGCAGAACGGCGTGAAGCAGATCGTGGACAGCCACACCTATACCTCCTCCACCGAGGCCATCTCGTACAACCGCAGCCCGGATGCGACCCGCACCGGGAGCTTCGTGTTGCACACCGGGGTGAACCCGGGGCTCGGCTCCTCGCCCGGCAAGCGGGCCGATGGGAGCAACTTCTAGCCCCTGGTCCGAGGAGCGGGCGGGCGGCCAGGCGCTCCCCGAGATGCGCCGCCTCGTGTGCCTACCTTCCGAAGGGATGCACCGCACCGCCGGACAGTGGCTCCGGCGCTCTGGTGAGGGAGGGAGGAACGATGGTGAACGGACTCGGCCGGAAGGCCTCGGAGCTGAAGCACCAGGGAGATCGTCTCGGGGCGAAGGCCCTGCACCACCCGTGGATGGTGCCGCTGGCCCGCCTGGGCTACCTGGCCAAGGGCGTGGTGTACGCGGTGATTGGCGTGCTCGCGCTGCAGGTGGCTTTCGGCTCGGGCGGGAAGACGACGGATACGAAGGGCGCGCTGGCCACGCTGGCCCAGGGCGGCTGGAGCAAGGCGCTGCTCGCGGTGGTGGCGGTGGGCCTGGTGGGCTACGTCCTCTGGCGAGTGGTGCAGGCCTGGATGGATCCGGACGGCAAGGGCACCGGCGCGAAGGGGCTCCTCCTCCGGGGCTTCTACCTGGTGAGCGCCGCCCTCCACACGTTCCTCGCCCTGGCCGCCTTCCGCCTCGTGCTGGGCGAGGGCGGCGCCGGTACCAGTGGGGACCAGAGCGCCCAGTCCTGGACGGCCCGGTTGATGTCGCAACCCTTCGGCCAGGCGCTGGTCGCCGTCGTGGGACTCGTCATCGCCGGCATGGGCGTGTGGCAGGCGTACAAGGCCTGGAAGGAGAAGTTCCGCAAGAAGCTCCGGCTGGACACGCTGCGTCCCCAGCAGGCCAAGTGGGCCGTGCGCATCTCCAAGCTGGGCATCCTCGCGCGCGGGCTCGTCTTCGTGATGATCGGCGGGTTCCTCGTCCAGGCGGCGCTCACCGCCAATCCCCGGCGCGCCCGGGGGCTGGATGGGGCGCTGGAGACGCTCGCGGCCCAGCCGCATGGAGCGGTGCTGCTCGCGGTGGCCGCCGCGGGGCTCGTGGCCTACGCCGTCTACATGGCCGTCGAGGCCCGGTACCGGCGCTTCCTCGGTGCCTAGGCGCCCCGTCCGCGGGCGTCCGCGCGGGTGGCTTTCCCCAGGTGACCGGCATATGAGTCACCCGCGCGTCCCATGCTCCGCTCCCGCCTCTACCTGCTCGCCGCCGCCGTGCTCTGGTCCACCGCCGGCGCGGCCGTGAAGCTGTGCTCCCTGTCGGCCTGGCAGATCGCCTCCGGCCGCTCGCTCATCGCGGCCCTGGTGCTCGCGCTCGCCTTCCCCGCCGGCCGCAAGCTTCCCTCCCGGCGAGGGCTCGTGGCGGCCCTGGCCTACGCGGCCACGGTGGTGTCGTTCATCATCGCCAACAAGCTCACCACCGCCGCCAACGCCATCTTCCTGCAGGACACCGCGCCGCTCTACGTGCTGCTCCTGTCCCCGCTCGTGCTGCGCGAGCGCCCCTCGCGCGGGGAGCTCGCCGCCGTGCCCGTGTTCCTGCTCGGCCTGAGCCTCTTCTTCCTGGATCAGCTCGCGCCCGGGCAGTTCTGGGGCAATGTGATTGCCCTGGGCTCGGGGGTCGCGTTCGCGATGTGCATTCTGGGGCTGCGCGCGGTGGGCGAGGAGGGCTCGTCCGTGCTCGTGTGGGGCAACCTCATGGCGGGCTTCAGCGTCCTGGTGCCCTCGCTCGGGGGCCCCTCGCCCACGGCCCTGGATGTCGGACTGCTCGTGTTCCTCGGTGTGTTCCAGCTCGGCCTCGCGTACACGCTGTTTCATCGCGGCCTGCGCGAGATACCCGCGGTCGAGGCCTCGCTGCTCATCCTGCTCGAGCCGGTGCTCAACCCCGTGTGGACCTTCCTCTTCGCCGGGGAGCGGCCCGGACCGTGGGCCATGGTGGGCGGCGCCATCATCCTCCTGGCCACCGGGTGGCGCACCCTGCTGGGCTCGGGGGGCTCGGCGCGGAGTCCGGCTCGCGAGGCCCAGGGCTGAGCAGGCGCAGGGCCGGGTCCATTCCACTCGTCACCGGTGACCAGTGAAATGCACCGGGTCCATTTCACTCGTCACCGGTGACCAGTGAAACCCGTTGCCCTCATCCCACTCGTCACCGGTGACCAGTGAAACGCGCCGCCCTCATTCCACTCGTCACCGGTGACCAGTGAAACCCGCTCATCCCTTTCAGGAATGTGACCGATATCCCCTCTCCCGGAGGGCGAGGGTCAGGGTGAGGGTATCTGTCCCCGTTCTTCAACCCGTGGCCCACCTTGTGGACAGAGGGTTCAACCCGGGACCCGTGGCACCCTCACCCCGTCCCTCTCCCGGAGGGCGAGGGGAAATGGCCGCGGTGTCAGCGCCAAGGGGCGCAGGTCCATTCCGCTTGTCACCGGTGACAAGTGAAACCCGTTGCCCTCATTCCACTCGTCACCGGTGACCAGTGAAACGCGCCGGGTCCATTCCACTTGTCACCGGTGACAAGTGAAACGCACTGAATCAGCAGCGACACCGGAGTTTTGCGCTGCTGACGTCAAGAGGACCCTCACCCCGACCCTCTCCCAGAGGGAGAGGGAGTGCAGGCTCAACTCGCGACGCGCTTCTCACTGCCCGCTCCGGGCGCTCCCATTCGCCGGGCGAGCTCCGCTTCCAACCGCTTCGGCTCGATGGGCCGCTCGCGATGCCCCACGTACCCGTCCGGCCGCACCAGGTAGAAGCACTCCGCCCCCGCCCCGAAGCGGCGATGCAGCGCGCCCTCCCCATCGGCCAACACGAACGGCCCCGGCGTGCCCTCCCCCGCCACCACCACGCGCGCCTTCAACAGCGGCCCGTACGCCTCCTCCAGCCGCCTCGCGAGCGCCACCCACTCCCCCCGCGCCTTCGCCTCGGGCCTCAGTCCCGTGAACAGCAGCAGCGTGTGCTGGGGTCCACGCAGCACCTCGTGCAGGCGCTCCACGCCCTCCCCCTTCACCGGCAGTTCCGGCACGCGCTCCCCGGGCGCGGGGCCCTCCTCCAGCCGCACGCCGCCCACTTCCTCGCCCCAGATGCGCTCGGTGGACAGCGGGCTGCGCCGATAATGGATGGCGAGCTGCGTGACGAACCGCGCCATGCGCCGCTGTGTGAAATTGCCCCCGAGCAGCCCCTTCGCCACCCGAGGCGCCACGTACGTCCGCAGCATCCGGGAGAAGGTCCCTCCCTGGGTCATCAGACCGAAGAGCCGATCCGTCCCCTCCAGCAGCATCTGCCCCACCGGGTGCCGCTCCACATCGTAGGTGTCGAGCAGCGACTCCGGCGCGCGGCCCCGGGTCACGAGCGCCAGCTTCCAGGCGAGGTTGTACGCATCCTGGATGCCCGTGTTCATCCCCTGCCCGCCCGCCGGACTGTGGATGTGCGCCGCATCCCCCGCGAGGAACACGCGGCCCTGGCGGTAGCGCGGCACGCCCCGGCGGTGCAGCCGGTAGCGCGTCAGCCAACGCGGCTCGCTCACGCGCACCGGCACGTTCGACATGCGCTCCAGGATGCCCTGCATCTCCTCCAGCGTGAGGGGCGTCGTCTCGTCCCCCTCCGGGAGCATGTCCCTCGGCATGATGCAGAACAGCCGGTAGCGCTTCTCCCCTGGCATGGGGAAGGCCCCCACCACGCCGTGCATGGACGGCATGATGACCAGCTCCCCCTGCCCCAGCGGCCACTCCACGCGCACGTCCGCCAGCACGCACGCGTCGTCATACGTCTCGCCCTCGAAGGGGATGCCCGCTCCCTTGCGCACCCGGCTGCGCGCGCCGTCACACCCCAGCAGCCACCGCGCCTTCACCCGCTCCACCCCGCCCTCCGCCCGCTTCAGCGTGACCTCCACCCCGTCCGCGTCCTGCCGGAAGTCCTCCAGCGCCAGTCCCCGCTCCACCTTCACCCCGAACGTGCCCAGGTGCTCGGTGAGCAGCGCCTCGGTGGCGTCCTGCGGCAGCATGAAGATGAAGGGGAAGCGCGTCTCCAACCAGGAGAACGCCTGCATGGGCACCCGCGTGTGCACGCCTCCCGCGCCCACCACGTTGAAGGCCTCGGCCTTGCGCCCCCGCTCGAGCGCCTTCTCGGCGATGCCGAAGTCGTCGAAAACTTCGAGCGTGCGCGCCTGCACCGCCAACGCGCGCGACAGCACCGAGGGCGCCTCGAGCTGCTCCACCAGCCGGCACCGCAGGCCATGCCGCGCCAGCTCCGAGGCCATCGTCAGGCCCGTGGGCCCGGCTCCCACCACGAGTGCGTCCAACATGCCGTCTCCCCCTGCCCGGCTCCCACCGCCGGTGCGAGCCACCATGGCACACGAGGGCGGACGGCGCCCAGCGCGCTCAGCCCAGGTCCACGCCGTGGCCCGCCTGCACGTGGCCGATGTCCACCCGCCCGTCCCGCATGCGCAGGCCGCCGCGGAAGGAGTGCTCGCGGATGAACAGGTGCGTGTCCAGGTCCGCGTAGTCGAAGCCGCCCAACCCGGCGGCGAAGTGCGCCGCGCTGCTCATGGCCAGGGTGCTCTCCACCATGCCCCCCATCATCAGCTCCATGCCGGAAGCACGCGCCAGGTTCCACATGGCCAGCGACTCCACCACGCCGCTCTTCATCAGCTTGAGGTTGACGCCGTGCGCCCCGCCCTCGCGCGCCAGGCGCAGCACGTCCTTCGCCGTGCGCGCCGACTCGTCCGCGCAGATGGGCACCCGCGACGAGCGCGTCAGCTCCGCCATGCCCTCCCAGTCCTCGCGCGGCACCGGCTGCTCGAAGAGCGCCAGCGGCACGCCCTCGGCCTCCAGCCCCGCGAGGAAGGCCCTCGACTGCGCCACCGTGTAGCCCCCGTTGGCGTCCGCGAACAGCCGCGCGCCGGGCGCCTCGCGGCGGATGATGACCATGCGCCGCACGTCCTCCTCCGCCGACAGCGCCCCCACCTTCACCTTGATGGTGCGGATGCCCCTCGCGATGATCGCCCGGGCCGAGGACGCCGCGTGCGCCTCGTCACCGGCCGTCACCGTCATGTCGATGTCCAGCCCCGTGCCCGCCCCGCCGAAGAAGGCGAACAGCGGCATCCGGTAGTGCCGGCCCAGCGCGTCCAGCAGCGCCAGCTCCAGGCCACAGCGCGCCGAGGGAGCCCCCGGCAGGGCCTCGCCCAGCCGCGCCGCGAGGGGACGCCAACCCCGCGCGTCCTTGCCGAGCACCGCCTGGCGCACCGAGTGGAGCGCCTCGAGCGTGCTCGCCTGCGTCTCACCCGACACCGCCGTGAGGGGCGCGGACTCGCCCAGGCCCACCGTCCCGTCCGCCAGCGTCAGCCGGATGAGCACGTTGTTCGCCATGGTGGGCGCCCCCGTGGCGATGGCGAAGGGCTCGGTGAGGGCGAGATCCAACGGCTCGAAGTTCAGATCGGTGATGAGGGTCGGGAGCATGGGCTTCCAGCAGGGGGGATTCAGCGCAGCAGACGCTCGAAGGTGACCACCTTCATGGCCACGAAGGTGGCGGCCCCGGACCCTACCGCGAACAACGCAGCGAGCAGTAGCGAGGACAGGAAGGGGCCCGGCACCGCCAGCGTGACGAAGAAGCAGACGAGGATGGTGGGGCCGATCAGCAACCCGTTGATGTTGTTGGCGGTGCGGAAGTCGCGCGCCAGCAGGCTGACGAGCAACGCACTGGTGGTGGAGAAGGTGAGCGACGTGAGCAGCACCGCCAGCAGGGCCAGCACGAAGCCGGGCGAGCCGATGCCCAACCCGAGGATGAGCACCGCGTCCACGGAGAAGAGCACCAGCGTGACGAGCGAGGCCAGCGCGAGCAGGGCCAGCAGCTTGGCGAGCAATATCTGCCCCACGCGCACGGGCAGGGCCACCAGCAGCTCGAGCGTGCGGGACTCGCGCTCGGTGATGAGGATGTAGCTGGCCGTCACCGAGGGCACGATGAGCCCGCCGAGCGCGATGAAGGGCACCATCATGGCCCGCATCATCGCCAAAGGGTCGCCCACGAGCTCCCGCAGCCCCCGGGGCAGCACCACGCCGGGCGGGAGGTTCACCGGATTAGCGGCCCCCGTCTTCATCCCGAGCATCTGCAGCCCCGGGATGACGACCAGCAGGAGGATGGGCAGCAGCAGCGCCGTCAGCATCGCGCCGCGGCTGCGCACCAACTGGCGCCACTCCTTGCGGAAGAGGATGCGCACCTCACGCGCGAGCATCGTTCGCCCCCACGACATCCAGGAACAGGTCCTCGAGGCTCGGCGTCATGACGCGGCACTCGTAGACGTCCAGCCCCGCGCCCAGCAGGTGGCGCAACAGTCCGGGCGCCTGCGCCACCGCGTCCGCCACGTGCACGTGTACCGCGTCCGCCTCGCGCGTGGGCGTGAGGCCTTGTCCCGCGAGCGCATTGGCCAACCGCTCGGGGCCCTGGGTGGCGCGCAGCACGAGCACGGGCTGGATGCGCTGGCGCAGCGTGGCGATTCGCTCGTGCAGCAGCACCTTGCCCTGCCGGAGGATGACGGCGCTCTCGCAGAGCGCCTCGGCCTCGGCCAGGTTGTGCGTGCACAGCAGCACCGTGCGGCCCGGCATCACCTTGCGCAGGAAGGTGTGTACCTCGCGCGTGGCCACCGGATCCAACCCCACCGTGGGCTCGTCGAGCAGCAGCACCTCCGGCGAGGAGACGAGCGCGGCGGCCATGGACAGCCGGCGCTGCATGCCGCCGGACAGCTCGGCCATCCGCCGCGAGCGGAAGGGCGCCAGGCCGAAGGCCTCCACCACCTCGGGGATGTTCCCGCGGCCGTACAGGTCGCGCACCAGCAGGAGGAAGTCATCCACCGTGAAGTCCCGGTACATGCCCGGGGACTGGGGGACGATGCCCACGCGCCGCTTGGCCAGGAGGAAGCCCGGGTCCTCGACGCCGAGCCCGAAGAGGCTCACCCGCCCCGACGAGGGCCGCAGCGCGCCGGTGAGCAGGCGGATGAGGGTCGTCTTCCCCGCGCCATTGGGGCCGAGCAGGCAGGCCCGCTCCCCCGGCGAAATGCGGAAGCTCACCTGGTCGAGCGCCTGGACGCCGCCGGGGTACACCTTGGTGACGCTGGAGACCTCCAGCGGTACGTGCTCGTTGGGCGCCAGGCGGCCGTCCTCCCCGTCGCGGCGGACATACCACGCGAGCCCGGCCTTGCATCCCTCCGCGAGCATGGGCAAGAGCAGTCGAGGAGACTCGCCGCGTCATGAATCCGTCCCCCCGGTGGCTCAAGGACAGCCCCGCCGCTCCCGCCAGGGCCACGCCCGCCCGCCAGGCCGAGGACGCGACGGAGTCCCGAGACCCGGAGAAGCCGCTGTGCTGCGCGCGCTGCGGTCACTTCATCACCCGCGAGCGGGACCGCACCACCGTCAACGGCCGCGCCACGCACACCCGCGTCAATCCGTCCGGGTTCGTCTTCCACTTCGGCTGCTTCGCCCGGGCCGAGGGCGCTCTCATCGTCGGCCCGCCCACCGCCGAGGCGAGCTGGTTCCCCGGCTTCGTCTGGCGGTACGCCATGTGCGCCGAATGCAAGACGCACCTGGGCTGGTCCTTCCACGGTGAGAGCGACTTCCTCGGCCTGGTGCTGGACCGGCTCACCACGCCGAGTTGAGCGCCGCCCCATGGATGGCTTCGAATACCCCTCGCCAGACGAGGGAGAGGAGAGGGAAGCCGCAGGAGGGGACTCTTCAGATTCGCGAGTCAGACCTGCCCTGCGAGCAACTCCTTGAGCTCCCGGTTGACGAAGCACCCTTTGAGCTTCTGCGTCTCGAGTGCCGAACGGATCCCCTCCATCGTGGAGAGGGACTCCAGGAACGGAATGGCTGATTCCCGCATGAACTCGCCGATGCAGGCCTCGCGCTCCTGCAGACCCATCGACCCATCTTCGAGATCCAGTGCTCGCTCCAGATTTTCAGCTCTCTTGTCTGGCAAGCTCGTGGCGCGCTGGCGGATGTGGCATTGATACTCTTTGGGTGCCGAGGCATCCCCCAGTTGCCTCACCCAGACCGCGAGGTTGATATAGAATTGAGGACCCCACTGGGACTTCTGAAGATTGACGACCAGGAGGGTGTCTTCACACTGCTTGTGCCAGGTGTTGCTTCGAACCTTGAAGCCCGCTTCTCGAAGTGCGGGGACCATGGCCGCCCTGATGAGGTTGGATGAAGAATTCAATTCTTCTCTCCAGCATCCGGCTTATAGGTCTCAACCTTGCCCGTCCATGAGCCGCCCTCGGTCTCTTCCAATTCGCGACGATACTCCTCGACTTGCCGCTCACCTCGTTTGATGGCACGCGGGGTATCGGGCTTGAGTTCCTTGACCTCTTGTTTGTCGGGGTTGACCGCGTCGGCTCGCTTGCCGCTCGGCAATTTCACTTCCTTCCGGAAGCCTTCTCCTGGCTCCCAATCCTTGTGCGCTTGCCGGCCACGCTTCGTTGCCTCCGTCTCTCCGCTCGACTGGGAGCGTGGGAGCGAAGCAGAACTCGTCTTGCCAGCCTTTTTATTGGCGGCATGGAGCGGCTCGGCCCCCAGGGTAGCATCGGGAGGCGCCGCCAAGAGGGGCAGCGATTCCTCCACCCCTGCTCCAAGCCCAACCGCGGCCGTCGCGAACGCGGTGAGAAACGCCACGAGCAGCACGCCAAGCCCGGCCCGCACGTGTCTCCTGTACTCCTCATTTTTTGGATTCATGAAGTCGCTCTCTGGATATCGCGACGCTCGCACCCCGAGAGTTCCTCACCGCCCCGAGCTGAGCGCCACCAGCGCCGCCGCCATCACCTGCTTGAGCGGCACGTTGGCGGCCTCGGCCACCTTGCGGCAGTCCTCGAACTCGGGGTGGGCGTTGAGCACCACGCCGTTGCGCAGGCCGCGCTTCACCCGCACCCTGCCCCACGGCGTCTCCACCTCCACCCAGTCGCGCTCCAGCGCCGTGCGCTCCACCGCATAGGAGCGCACCCCGAGCGTCGTGGACTCGCGCATCAGCGTGTCCACCACCGTCTCCTTCCCGCCCCCTTCCACCAGCACGCTCAGCACGTGCCCCGGCCGCGCCTTCTTCATCGTCGCCGGCACCACCCAGGCGTCCAGCGCGCCCTTGCCGAGCACGTGCTCCAGCAGGTACCCGAGCAGTTGCGGCGTGCTGTCGTCCAGGTTGGCCTCCACCACCCAGAGGCCCTCGGCCCGCGCCTCGGCCCGGCCCATGGCCGCGCGCAGCACGTTGGGCCTGTCCCGGAAGTCCTTCGTCCCCACCCCGTAGCCAATCCGCTCCACGATGAAGTCCGGCGGCGGCTGGCCGATGCGCGCCAGCACCTTCAGCAGCGCCGCGCCCGTCGGCGTCGTCAGCTCGCCCACGCCCTCGAAGCGCACCGGCACGTCCCTCAGCAACTCCAGCGTCGCCGGCACCGGAATGGGCATGTTCCCGTGCGCCACGCGGATGGTGCCGCTGCCCAGCGGTGGCGGCGCCGAGTACACCTCCGGGTCTCCGAGCAGGTCCAACACCACCGCCGCCCCGCAGATGTCCACGATGGAGTCCACCGCCCCCACCTCGTGGAAGTGGATGGCGTCGATGGACACCCCGTGCACCTTCGCCTCGGCCTCGCCGATGGCCCGGAACACCGCCAGCGCCCGCTCCTTCGCCCGCGGAGACAGTGTGTCCGCCGCCTCGATGAGCTGGCGGATGTCCGCGTACGCCCGGTGCGGATGCGCCTCGCGCTCGTCCAGCACCACGTCCAGGTGCGTGCCGCTGATGGCATGCCGCACCGCCCGGCTCACCGCCAGCTTCCAGCCCGGCACCTTCAGCCCGCTCAACGCCTGGGCAATGGCCTCCGGCGTCACGCCGAGGTCCACGCCCGCCGCCAGGAACATGTCCCCGGCGATGCCGCCCACCGGCTCCAGGTAGAGAATCCTACGCACGGTTGTTCTCCCACGGGGCCGGATACCCTCACCCCGTCCCTCTCCCGGGGGGAGAGGGGATATTCGCTCAGGGTTGTTGATTCAGCGCTGGCCCTTGGTGCGAGAGATCAGCGCCGCGTAGAAGCCGCCCCCGAAGCCGTTGTCGATGTTCATCGTCGCCACGTTGGAGGCGCACGAGTTCACCATCGTCAGCAGCGCGGATATGCCCCCGAAGTTGGCCCCGTAGCCCACCGACGTGGGCACCGCCACCACCGGAATGCCCACCAGCCCGCCCACCACGCTCGCCAGCGCCCCCTCCATGCCCGCCACCACCACCACCGCGTGCGCGTCTTGAATCTCCTCGCGCCGCTTCAGCAGCCGGTGGAGGCCCGCCACGCCCACGTCGTACACGCGCTTCACCGTGGCCCCCATGGCCTCCGCGGTGATGGCCGCCTCCTCCGCCACGGGCAGGTCGCCCGTCCCCGCCGTCATCACCGCCACCCTCCCCGCCTTCTGCTTGCCCTGCTTCAGGTGGAAGATGCGCGCCAACGGGTGGTACTCGCCCTTGGGGAAGGCGGCCACGAGCGCCTCGGCCTTGTCCGGCTGCAGCCGCGTCACCAGCACCGGCTGCTTGCGCTCCACCAGCTTGCCGACAATCCCCAGCACCTGCTCGGCCGTCTTCGGCTCGCCGAGCACCACCTCGGGAAAGCCGAAGCGCAGGCTGCGGTGGGTGTCCACGGTGGCATAACCGAGCTCGGCGAACGGCAAGTCCTTGAGCTGGCCCACGGCGTCATCCACCGAGACCTTGCCGCCCTTCACCTGCTCGAGCAATCGGGTAAGCGTCTTCTCGTCCATGCCCGCCCCTCTACCGCACTGTGCGGGGCGGTGGAATCACGAGCGTACGCCACCCGGGCACGAGGGCCCGGCTCGAGCGAGCCAGGCCCCCGTATCCGACAACTCCCCCGCGTTACGCCCGGGTCCGGCGGCGCCGGGACATCAGCACCCCGCCGAGCAGCATCGCCAGGGCGGCGAAGGCCCCCCCGCTGGAGCCCGAGCAGCCGCAGCCCGTGTCCCCCTTGCTCGGGGCGTTCACGAACACCGCCGTGGTCCGGGCCGGCACGGTGAACACGCCCTGGGCGGACTCGAAGCGGGCCTCCTGGAGGCGCGCGTCACGCGAGCCCTGCTGCACCGGGTGCAGCTGCATCGCCTTGTCCTTGGACGAGGCCAGGGTGAACGTCTGCTTCTCGTCGCTGGCGTTGAAGAGCACCACCACGTGGGTGCGGCCCTCCTCGCCCTCCTCGTCGTTGAGCTCCATCACGATGAGGCCGGGAATCTGGCCCGGGCCCTCGTTGTGGAAGCGCAGCTTGGACTGGATGTCCGCGGCGGTGCGCTGGCGGAAGGCCGTGGTGCTCTTGCGGATGCGCAGCATCTCGTTGAAGTGGTCCACCGCCGAGACGATGTGCTCCTTGGACGGCTTGAGCGCCGGGTTGGCGAGCAGCGGGCCCATGATGGACCAGTTGCCCGAGTTGTCACCGGCCGGCGGCAGGCCCACGCCCCAGTTGTTGGAGGCGTAGGTGAAGTCGAGCTTGTTGAACCAGTCGCCCGAGTTGTAGCTGTTGCGGTCCAGCGACTTGGAGCGGAGCATCTCGTCACCGGCGTGGATGAAGGGGATGCCCTGGGCCAGCAGCACCAGGTCCAGCGCGAGGTTGTGCATGCGCACGCGCTCCTCGATGCTCGCCGTGGGGGCCGCCTTCAGCTGGATGGCGTCGAACAGCGTCTCGTTGTCGTGCGCCGAGACGTAGGTGATGACCTCCTGCGGATCCACCGTATAGCCGGCGGGCTGCCCGTTGTAGTCCACCTGCGAGCCCTTCACCGTCGTGCCCGCCTTGTTGACGAGCGGGTAGTCGCGCAGGTTGCCGGCCAGGCCCACGCGAATCTGGTCCGCGTAGTGCAGCAGCTTCTGGCGCTGGTCATCCGTGGAGCCCTGGTCCGTGGTGTTGGGGTCGTGGAGGAGGCCGCTGGCGAAGCCCTGCTCGCGCAGGCCGCTGAAGGGGCCACCGCCGCGCACGGCGTCACGCAGCCGGTCGCTGAACGTGCCGATGCCCGTGCCCGCCATGTTCAGCTGCGTCGCGTTCACGCCGCGCTGGCCGTCCGCCACCTCGCCGAAGTTCCACCCCTCGCCGTACAGGTAGATCTTCGAGCCATCCACCCCGTCCTTCTCCAGGGTGAGCGCGTCGAGCGCCTCGCGGACCTTCACCATGTTGGCCTTCATGTGGTGGCCCATCAGGTCGAAGCGGAAGCCATCCACCTTGTAGTACTTCGCCCAGGTGACGAGCGAGTCCACCATGAGCTTCTCGAACATGGCGTGCTCGGAGGCCGTGTTCTGGCAGCAGGTGCTCGTCTCGACGTTGCCGGAGTCCCGGCCGAGGCGGTGGTAGTAGCCGGGGACGATGCGGTCGAGCACCGAGCGGGAGTCCTGGCCCGAGGAGTTGGTGTGGTTGTAGACCACGTCCATCACCACGCGCAGGCCCGTCTCGGACAGGCCCTTCACCATCTGGCGGAACTCGAGGATGCGGGCGCTGCCGTCGGGGTTCACCGCGTAGCTGCCCTCGGGCACCGTGTAGTGGTACGGGTCATAGCCCCAGTTGAAGCCATCCTGGTCGCGCACCGCGTTCACCGCGGCCTGCTGATCCTGGGAGTCGGCCGGCAGGGAGACCAGGTCCCCGGCGGGCACGAGCTGATCGGCGCGGTTCTCGTTGATGGTGGCGATGTCGAACACGGGCAGCAGGTGCACGTGCGTCATGCCGGAGCCGGCCAGCCGCGCCAGGTGCTTCATGCCGTTGGAGGCCTTCTCGGCGAAGGCGGCGAAGGTGCCGCGCTTCTCGGCGGGCACGGTGGTGTCGTTGATGCTGAAGTCGCGCACGTGCAGCTCGTAGAGGACGATGTCCTCGGGAGCGTCCAGGCGGGGCTTCTTCAGCGCGTTCCACCCCGCGGGCGCGAGCGCCGGGTCATCCAGGTCCACCAGCTGGCTGCGCGTGCTGTTGATCGCCAGGCTCAGCGAGTACGGGTCCGTCACGAGGTTCTTCACCACCTTCTTCTCGGAGCGGACGTAGACCTCGACCTCGTAGAGGTAGAACTTGTTCTTCCAGTCCGCCTCGCCGGTGATGCTCCAGACGCCGGTGGTGGCGTCATGGGACAGGTCCGCCACGTGGCTGGCGGTGGCCGCGTCCGAGGAGTCGAACACGTGCAGCCGCACCGAGCGCGCGGTGGGGGCCCACAGGCGCAGGGTGGGCACGCCGTTGCTCCACGAGCCGCCCAGCGGCCCGTCGTAGGTGTACAGCGCGTCCAGCACGCCCGGCATCTGCACCGAGGTGGCGTCCACCAGCTTGCCGTCCTTGTTCTTCAGCGAGAGGGCCAGCTGGCCCTGGAGCAGCTCGGGCACCCGGGCCAGCTCGGCCGCGGGAATCTTCAGCGCCTTGAACGTGGCGAGGTGCGGGAACTTCGCCTTGAGCTCGGCGCTCGGGCCGGTGGGGTCCACCTCGAGGGGGATGGACTCCCCGCCCTCGATGCCCGTGGAGCCCAGCACCATGGTGCCCGCGGCGTCGTAGTGCAGCTTGAGCTGCGGGGCCTCGGGGAGCTCCAACGGCGACCACAGCAGCGTGTCCCTGGACACCCAGTGCGCGCGGGCCAGGTTGATGTCACCGGCCGGGGCGCTGAGCACCTTGAAGGTCGGGACGCGGGTGTCCGCGTTGAACTGGAAGGTCACCTCGGAGCCGCCCGCCGGCACGCTGAAGGCGACGTCGCTGCCAGGGTAGGCGGTGGCCCACCCCTCATCCATGGCCACCTTGAAGGCGTACGCGCCCTCGGGAATCGTGGCGGTGTAGACGTAGACGCCATCCCCATCCGGGTCCTGCATCATCGAGCGCAGGCACGACGGCGACCAGTCACCGGGGCACCCCACCTCGCTCTGGAAGCTGCCCGCCACGGTGGCGATGACGGCCTTGGGCGTGCTGGACGGACGGCTCGTCGCCCAGCGGCTCTTCGCGTCGAAGTAGAACTTCACGCTGCCCGGCTCGGCGAGCGTCAGGGAGATCTCCGGCCCGTCGAGCGCGGCGCCCGCGCCGTAGGTGCCGCCCGCGCCGCCGTCGATGGCCACCCGGTAGGTGTGGGTGCCCGCGGGCAGGCTGAAGGACTTCTGGAACACGTCGTCCTCGGACTCGTACGTCAGGTCCGTGGCGGTGCACGCCGCATCACCATCGGTGGTGCAGCCGAGCTCGGATTGGAAGCTGCCCACGAGCGTGACGCGCGGGGGCTCGGCGGCCGAGGCCACCGTGCTCGACGACAGCAGGCCGAGCAGGCCGAGGGACAGGGTCCGGCTCCATGCCGGGAGCCGGGAAATGACAGCGAATCGCATCGACACACCTTCCTGGAAGCACGGACCGGCCCCTTCCGGGGGCGAGCCAGTCCGAACCATCGGGTCTTGAGGAAGCGCCACACGCTCGTGACGAAGTCACCGCTCGTGGGAGCGGGGAGAGACTACCAGAGCCCCGGCCCCTTCACCTCCGGCGGCTGGCCGGGATCTCCGGGGCGCTGCTAAACCAGGAAGCCATGCCGCCCCCGCGCTCCCTCCGCTTCCTCCCCGCCTTGACACTGCTGGCCTGTGCCCCGCAGGCGCCCTCCACCGTCACCCCGGCGGAGCGGCCTCCCGTGGAGCTCGCCGCGCCCGCCGGTGACGAGTGGTACCGGCACGCCGTCTTCTACGAAGTCTTCGTGCGCAGCTTCCAGGACTCCAACGGGGACGGGAAAGGCGATCTGCCCGGCCTCATCGCGCGCCTGGACTACCTCAACGACGGGGACCCGAGCACCCCCACGGACCTGGGCGTGGACGCGCTGTGGTTGATGCCGGTGTTCGACTCGCCCAGCTACCACGGCTACGACGTGGTGGACTACGAGCGCATCCACCCGGACTACGGCACCGTGGAGGACTTCGAGCGGCTGTGCGCCGAGGCCCACCGCCGCGGCATGCGCGTCATCCTGGACCTGGTGCTCAACCACAGCAGCTCGCAGCACCCGTGGTTCGTGGAGTCCGCGTCCTCGCGCACCTCGGCGAAGCGGGACTGGTACCTGTGGAGCGACACGGACCCGGGTTGGCGGCCGCCCTGGGACATCTTCTCCAAGGGCTCCACCTGGTACGAGCGCAACGGCGCGTACTACTACGGCGTCTTCTGGAGCGGCATGCCGGACCTCAACCTGAAGACGCCCGCGGTGCGCGAGGAGGTCAAGCGCATCGCCACCTTCTGGCTGGGCAAGGGCGCGGATGGCTTCCGGCTGGACGCGGCGCGCTACCTCATCGAGACGGGAGGAGGGCTGCCGGGGCAGGCCGACACCCCGGAGACGCATGCCTTCTGGAAGGAGCTGGCCGCGCACGTGCGGAGCGTGAAGCCGGACGCGGTGCTGGTGGGGGAGAACTGGACCACCACGCCCGTCATCGCCACCTACTACGGCTCCACGGCCCGGGTGCCCGGCGGGGACGAGCTGCCGCTCAACTTCAACTTCCCCCTGGCCGAGGAGCTGCTCAAGGCCGCCCGGACGGGGGATGCGGCGGACGTCACCGTGAAGCTGGCGGAGATGCGCAGCCACTACCCCGCGGGCGTGGCGGACGCGCCCTTCCTCACCAACCATGACCAGGTGCGCGTGGCCACGCAGCTGGGCGGCAAGGCCGGGGACCTGGCCACCGCCGCCTCGCTGCTGCTCACCCTGCCCGGCTCGCCCTTCCTCTACTACGGCGAGGAGCTGGGCATGGCCAACGGCACCACCCTCAACGACGAGGCCAAGCGCACGCCCATGGCCTGGGACGCGAGCGCGGGCGCCGGCTTCACCCGCGGCACGCCGTGGTTCCCCCTGTCCCCGGGCACCGAGCGCACCCACGTGGCCGCGCAGGTGAATACCCCGGGCTCGCTCCTCTCGCGCTACCGCGAGCTCATCCGCGTCCGTCACGCGTCGCGGGCCCTGGAGCGCGGCGGCCTCAAGCTGCTCACGCCCACCCAGGGCCGCGCCCCCACGCTCGCCTTCCTGCGCACGGTGGGAGACGAGCGGGTGCTCGTGGTGCACAACCTCACGGATGCCGCGCTGACGGCGGGCCCCTTCGCGCTGGAGGGCGACACCTCCGAGGTGCTCTTCGCGGACCCGTCCGTGAGCTCACTGCTGCGGGACGGGGGCGGCTGGAGCGTCACCCTGCCCGGCCACGCCACCGGCATCTGGCGCCTGCGGTAGGACGGGCCCGGCCGGCACCACCGCCGGCCAGGGGCGCGCCTGGAGCCCGAGCACCTCCTGCTGGCTCACGCCCTCGGGCACCAGCAGGTCCACCACCGGCGACTGGTTCGTGCCACCCAGGCGCCCACCGCCAAAGCGCTCGTGCGAGGTCCCCGGCCCGATGCCCAGCACCATCAGCCCCTGCTGCGGCGGAGCCGTCACCCCTCCCAGGAAGGTGGGCAGCTCCACCCGGCGATCCAACGTGGCGCCGGTGACCGCCACCGCGTACCCCCACGTGGGCCGCGCCTGGCCCCCGAGGAAGGACTCCGGGACGAAGAAGGACACCGTGGGCCCCGACACGTGCACCCGGGTGGGGAAGAAGACGCTCCGCGCGATGCGCTGCTCCAGCCGCGCGTCCAGCGCCCTCGCGGTGGACTCGCTCACCGCGCCCTGCTGCCGCTGCAGCTCCGCCAGGGCCTCCTGCCGCCACAGCGTGCGCAGCATGTCACGCGCCTCGTAGGGGCGGGGGGTGAGGAGGATGACCTTCTCCCAGGCGCTGCCCGGAGCGAGCGTGAGGTAGCGGCCGGGGAGCGTGTCCACCCGGCCCGAGCCCTCCTTCCCATCCTCGTCCACGTACACGTCCAGGTTGAAGGTGTAGAAGCCGAAGCGCGCCATGTCCGCCAGCGTGGTCCCCGCCGCGTCCATCGTCCGCCGCATGGGCACGGGAATGGGCCGGGCGAAGGTCGCCTCGAAACGGGTGCCTCCGCTCTCCGCGTACGCGCGGAAGGACAGCAGATCCAGGGAGCCCGGCCCCATGTCCTGACGCAACGGGTAGCGCAGCTCGCCATCCCCATGGTCATCCCCCCGCGGGTCCTCCAGCGAGAAGAGCCGCGTGTCGCCACGCGTGCCACGGCAGGCGCTGGCACACGTGGCCAGCAACAGGAGCAGGGAGAGACGGCGGAGCAGCACCATGCGCGGAGTCCTCGGAGCGGGAAAAAGCGAGGGGCC
Organism: Archangium sp.; assembly: GCF_057119385.1. Classification (NCBI taxonomy): domain Bacteria; kingdom Pseudomonadati; phylum Myxococcota; class Myxococcia; order Myxococcales; family Archangiaceae; genus Archangium; species Archangium sp. The sequence goes on from NZ_DBNGVP010000143.1 coordinate 24,807, forward strand.
CGGCGGGCGTCACCGCGCGCCGGGCCCCCCTCAGACTGCCTTGAAAACGGTTAGAACTGCGCCTTCATGAACGCCTTGAGACGCATGTGCTCGAAGGAGCGCGTCCCCAGCGGGTTCCAGCCGCCGTAGCGGTTGGTGAAGCCCAGGGAGCCCACCTCCACGCCATGGTCCTTGGAGATCTTCTCGTCGGCCGCCTGGGCCACGAAGCCCGTGCCGTAGTCCGGCGTGAAGGTACCGAAGAGGTACTGGCCCTCGAGACCGAACTCCACACCGGCCAGGATGTACTTGGCCTTCAGGGACACCAGGTTCTTGTCGTGCTGGCCCGACACCATCTGGTGCAGGTTGTAGGACTGGAAGGCCGTGTTGCCGTCCTGCAGGTCCGCCATGAACCGGGTGTAGCTCAGCGAGGCGTACAGGTCGTCCGTCAGCTGGTAGCCGGCGCCGAGGTTGAAGCTGGTGTAGTTCAGCACGCGGTCGTCGTCGGAGATGTCATCGAACGGCTTGAACTGGTAGCCGGAGCCGTCGGCCACGAGGCTCGGGTTGCCGTAGAGGTCCGCGGTGGACAGCTGCTTGCCGCTGGCGTCCGTGCCGTAGTAGCGCTTGTTGCCGGCGCAGGCCACGCCGCCGCCCGGGCAGTCCCCGTCCTGGTAGGGCAGGTACTTCTTGTCGTTCAGGCGCTTGTCGGTGTCGTGGATGTACTTGACCTTGCCGAACACGTCCACGCCGCGGCCCAGGTCGAGCACGTAGCGGGCCTTGGCCACCAGGATGTGCGTCTGCTTCTCCTGGAAGGGCTGGTAGGCGCTGCGGAAGTTGTGCAGCACGCCCGAGTCCAGCTCGGTGCCCGGGTAGCGGGTGTTGTCCAGGGCGCGGGTGTCATCACCCCAGGCCTGCCAGTTCTGGTTGTAGGTGATGAAGGAGTACTCACCGGCGATGTCCAGCGCGCCGTTGCTGTACACCGGGTTGAACGTCAGGCCCTTCCAGCCGATGGCCGTCTCGGCCATGGGCTCGTCGAAGTCCGTGAACTCGTTGTCCACGTTGATGGTGGCCAGCTGCTGCGTCTCGTTCGTCCAGCCGCCGTAGCCGATGACGGAGGGGTTGCCCGCGAAGACGCCGTACTTGGCGTTGTTGGGGCCGGGGAAGGCGAAGGTGGCGTCGTGACCCTCGGTGAGCAGCACGTCCGACTCACGGCGGGCGGCCATGATGGACATGTAGTCCGCGCCGATGCTGAACGCCTGCGCGTTGAGCGACAGGCCGATCTCCAGCGGATCATTCAGCGTGACGTCCACCTTCCAGGTGTTGTCCTCGTGCTTGCCCGCCATCGTCGGCGAGTAGCCGTTGAGGCCGAAGCTCTTGTGCACGAAGGCGGGGTTGTTGTCCGGCTTGTCCCCGAAGCGGTTCGTCTCCTCCGCGTGCATGTACGAGCGGTAGAAGGAGCCGCGCACGTCCAGCACGGAGCCCATGTGGAAGCCGGCCTTCAGGCCGCCCACGCCGTTGCGGAAGCGCGGGTAGAGGTCCCGGCCGTTGTCCAGGTTGTTGTCCCCGGCGTTCAGCTCGTTGTCGATGGCGTACTGGAAGATGCCACCCACGTCGAACATGTCGTTGAAGGTGTACTTGCCCTGGAAGACGTAGGAGGCGTCCGTGGTGTGGAAGGCGCCCGTGCTGTAGTTGGGGCCGGCCCAGAGGCGGGGCAGCGAGATGCCGGCCACGTCGTACGTCAGCTTGCGCTCGAGCGCCGAGCCCTGCACGAGCACGCCGTAGGCGTTGTCGCGGTCGATGTAGCGGATGCGGCCCACGACGAAGGGATCGAACTGGCCGAAGTCGTTGGCGCCGATGGTGGCAGAGTCGACGAGGTAGCCCGGCGTCAGGGTGACGGCGAGGCCGCGCAGCTTGATGTACTGGTTGGAGCGCACGTCGAACTCACCGCAGTCGCCGTTGACGCAGGGGCCTTTGGGGTTGCCGCCAAAGCCACCGAAGTTCGACCAGAAGTTCTGGCTGAAGCGGCTGTGGATGCGGCCCCGCACCTCGACGGCGCTGGAGAGGCGCGCGTTGAGCAGCAGCTCGAGCTCGGTGCCGATACCGTTCTCGCCCGAGCCCTCACCCGGGATGGTGGTGAAGTTGAACATCGCGCCCTGCTGGCGCGAGTTGCCGTACAGCCACTTGGTGTAGGTGGTACCGCCAATCTGGAGCTTGGGGGCCTCCTGGGCGAGCGAGGCGGAAGCGGGCAGCAGGGTGGCAGCGGCGGTGAGGGCGACTGCGCCCTTCCGCAGGGACTTCATCTTCATGGGTGATACCCCTCTCTTTTGCAGCCGAACCGGGACGCGGGGGCATCCCGGCTGCCGGCGCGGACGGCTCTTCACCGTCCGCGCGACCCTCCGGCAGGAATGCGTGAATCTGGGAAGGACTACTTCTGCTCCTGGGCCGCCGCCTCCGGCTTCGCCGCGCCGCCCACCATCGTCAGCGTGGCCGGCTTCTTCGAGCTGCCATCCTCGGCGCACTCGTAGCTGAGCATGTCGTGCTGGGCCTTCACCTCGGACGCATCGCCCTTGCCCTGACCGGCGAGCACGTCGATGGCGTGCGGATCACAATCGTTGTCGTTGCCGCCGCCGAAGCGGTGCTGGCCCTCGAACTCGTTCACCTTGCGGGTGAGCAGATCATTGCCCGCGGGGAAGCCCTCGTTGGACTGCACCACCACCTGGAAGCCCCACTGCGAGGGGTCTCCCTCGAGGCCCGCCAGGTCCACGGTGGCGTTGATCTTCCGGCCCGAGCCCTTGGTGCGGGTGGGGACGATGATGTTGTCCTTGAGGGCGCCGGCCTTGTTGCCCGCCTCGGCCTTCACGCGGGCGGAGTTCTGCGGGGAGATGATGATGACCTTCTCCCAGCCGTTGTTGGGGGCGAACTTCACGTTGAGGCCGGGAGGAGACTCGGTGGAGCCGCTGCCCTCCTTGCCGTCCGTGTCGATGAAGATGAAGGCCATCTGCACGGAGAAGCCCGAGCCCATCTTCCAGGGGTCCTCGAGCGTGGTGTTGAAGCCCAGGGTGACGTCGGCCTTGGAGCCCTTCTTCTCGAAGGTGAAGTCCGTCAGGTCGAACGAGCCGCGCTTGTACACGGTGTCGGTGGGGTACTTGTAGGTGCCCGGACCGTTGTCGTCGCCGGTCGGATCCTTGAAGGACACCTTGTCCGCGGCGAGCGCGGGGGCGCCCAGGAGCGCGGCGGCCAGGGAGAGAACAGCGAAACGCGAGGTCTTCATTGCGACTTCTCCTTGAGAAAGGGACTGCGGACTAACCCTTGACGCTGCCGGCGGTGAGGCCGGAGACGAGGTACTTCTGGAGGAAGAGGAAGAGGACGACCACCGGGATGGACACGATGATGGAGCCGGCGGCGAAGTAGCCCCACTGCTGGGAGAAGCCGCCCACGAAGAAGCGCAGGCCCACGGGCGCCGTGTACATGGTCTCCTGGTCCATGAAGGTGGCGGCGAGGATGAACTCGTTCCACGCCGTCATGAAGGAGAAGAGCGCCGTGACGGCCACCGCGGGCTTGGCCAGCGGCAGCACGATGGTCCAGAAGATCTTCCCCGCCGAGGCGCCCTCCATGACGGCGGCCTCCTCGAGCTCCTTGGGAATGGTGTCGAAGTAGCCCTTGAGCATCCACACGCTGAAGGGGATGGAGGTGGTGGCGTAGACGACGATGAGGCCGATGCGCGAGCTGCCCAGGCCCAGCCACTGCACGAGGATGATGTAGAGGGGGATGAGCATCAGCGTGCCCGGGAACATCTGGGACACGAGGAAGGCCATCATGCCGGCGCGCTGGCCGGTGAACTTGAAGCGGCTGAAGGCGTAGGCGGCGGTGCACGCCAGGAAGACGCCCACCACGGTGGTGCCCAGCGCGATGATGGCGCTGTTGAGCATCCACTGGGCGAAGGGCTGATCCGTCATCACCGAGGTGAAGTTGGAGAAGGACAGCGTCTCCGGCCACGGCGTGACGGCGCGGACGCGGTCCATCATCGACGGCGCCTCGGGGAGCGTGGTGATGGCCAGGCTCTGCTTGCCCGAGAGGGCAATCGTGATGACCCAGAGGATGGGGTAGAGGGTGAAGAGGGTGAAGAGCACCAGCAGCACATGCAGCGGCCAGTGGGGAACCCCTTCGCGGCGCGAGAACATCAGGCGGCCTCCGTGGCGCGGGACATGCGGTTCTGCACCACGCTGTAGAGCAGCAGGATGCCGAAGATGACGGTGGAGTACGCCGCCGCGTAGCCGTAGCGGTAGCGCTGGAAGGCGTACTTGTACGCCTGGGTGACGAGGATTTCGGTCGAGTTGCTCGGCTCGCCCTCGGTCACCAGGAAGATGACGTTGAACTGGTTGAAGGTCCACACCACCGACAGGATGATGGCCGGGACGAGCGCGGGCTTGAGCGCGGGCAGGGTGATGGCGGTGAACTGCTGCCAGCGCGAGGCGCCGTCCACGCGAGCGGCCTCATAGAGCTCGGCGGGGATGGAGGTGAGCGCGCCGAGCGACACCACCATCATGAAGGGGAAGCTCAACCAGCCGTTGGTGGCGAGCACGGTGAGGAAGGAGCTGACGGGGGTGTCGTACCAGGCGAGCCCCTGGCCGCCGAACATGCGGATGACATGGTTCACCACGCCGAACTGCTGGTGGAACATGCCCTTCCAGATGAGGGCGGTGATGTAGTTGGGCATGGCCCACGGCAGGATGAGGAGCACGCGGTACACCGGGCGCAGCGCCAGCCCCTGCACGTTGAGGATGAGGGCGAGCACCAGGCCCACCGTTACGCCGATGGTGACGTTGGTGACCGTCCACACCACGGTGAAGAAGAGCGTGTAGTAGAAGTTGAGGTAGTTGAAGACGATGGAGCCGTCCTGCGCCCTCTTGGCGATGCTGAAGTCGCCCAGAATCTCCGCGTAGTTGCGCAGGCCCACCCAGATGTCCGTGAGCGACTGCCCCGTGTTGTAGAGGTTGGAGTCGGTGAAGGACAGGGTGATGCCGTAGAAGAACGGGAAGAAGACGAGCACCACCATGCCCACCATCGCCGGGGCGATGTAGGCGTACGCGGTGCGGTTCTCCACCACCGTCTCCACCGTGCGGGCCAGGCCGCCCATGCCGATGAAGAGCAGCACGGCGAGCGCCAGCGTGCCCAGGCCCCCCAGGGCCCGGCCCGCGCCGGAGCGCAGCTCGGCCACGCGTGCCGCCACCGCCGCCTCGTTCACCGCGCCCGCGGGCGTCACGAGCCCGAGCGGACGGCGGTACGGGTCGGCGTCCCAGTTGCCGGGCTGCAGCGCCAGCTCGGTGGCGAGCTGACGCTCGGCCATCACCGCCTGGGCGCGCTCGGACATGGCGCGCAGCTGACCGGCCACGAGCGTCTGCGTCTCGCGCACCTGGGCGTCCAGCATGCCCAGCGAGTACGAGGCGTAACCGCCCACGCCCACCGCGAGCGCCACCACCGAGGCGATGACGAGCAGGCCCTGCTTGCGTACGGCGAAGGAAGCACCCGCGCACAGCGCCAGCGGCAGCAGCAGCCACAGCGCCAGCGCGCCCTTGCTGGGGTAGAGCGGCTCCTTCAGCGGGGGCGTGGCCAGCTCCACCAGGCCCACCACCGCGCCGTCCACCTCCACCGGAGCGCTCAGCTGACGGCCGCCGTTGGGCAGCGCCTCGGCTTCCACCTCCAGCTTGCGCGCGGAGCCCTCCTCGCGGTTGGTCTCCACCGCGGCGCGCAGCCGCTGGCCGCGGTCATAGAGGGGCTTCTCCTCGCGCGACAGCCGGCGCGGCGCCGCGCGATCGTCCTTGTCCTCGGAGAAGGTGGAGGCCTCGAGCTGGATGCCCGAGAAGGCGATGACCCGCACCGCGCTGCCCGCCGGGAGCTGCTGCTGCCAGGCGGACACCACGGCGCGAACGGAATCACCCTTCCCTCCCGCGCGCTGGACCAGGTCCTCCAGCGCACGGAGGGAGATGAAGGCCTGGCGGTCCGCGCGCTCGGTGGCAACGGTCTCCAGGGCCTTGGCCAACAGGCCCTGGGCGAGCACGAGCGACAGGCCGAGGGCGAGGGACAGCCCCACGAGCACCCGCACGCGGCGCGGTGCATTTCCCCGGGCATCTCCGGGGGGAGTGCCCGCGCTGTGAAGGGGTTCGGTGGCACCGCGCTCGGAGGGCGCGGAGGCGGCGGATTCACCGCCGGAACGCTGTGGGGCCGTCGTGGTCACTCAGTGCCTCACTTCTTGCGCAGGCCGGCCACGTCCTTGGCCACGGCCTTCTGGGCCACGTCGAGGGCGGCCTTGGGGGTGGAAGCCTTCTTGAGGATGCCGTTCATCGCCGAGGTGGCCGGCGACCAGACCATCGTCATCTCCGGCACGTTGGGCATCGGCACCGCCACCTCGACCTGGTCGCGGAACGCCTTGAGCTGCGCGTCGCCAGCGACCTTGGGGTCCGAGTACACGGTCTGATTGGCGGGGCTCTGGCGGCCCTCCAGCGCGAGCACCTTGGCGGCGGCGGCGTCGGTGAGGAACTTCGCCACCTCGAAGGCGGCGTCCTTGTTCTGCGACGGAGCGGAGACGTACACGCCCTCCACCGTCATCCACGGACGCATGGGCTTGCCACCGGCCTCGTCGAGCGTGGGCAGCGGGGCCAGGCCGTAGTCCACGCCCTTGGCGATCTCCCCGAGGAACCAGGGGCCGGAGAACACCATGGCCGCCTTGCCATCGTTGAAGAGCGAGGTGATGAGGGCGCTGGAGGGCTCGGCGGGAAGGATGCCGTCCTTCTCCGCCCACTTCATCATCAGCTCCACGGACTTCACGTTGGCGGGCGAGTTGAGCGTGGGCGTGGTGCCCGGGCCGAACACACCACCGCCGAAGCCGTTCATCAGCGCCGAGTGGTAGTAGAAGTCGCCGTACGAGTAGGCCAGACCGAAGCGGCCCGCCTTCTTGTCGGTGAGCTTCTTGGCCGTGGCCACCAGCTCGCCGCTCGTCTTGGGCGGGGTGGGCACCAGCTTCTTGTTGTAGATGAGCGTGACGACCTTGTAGTTGAGCGGCAGGCCGTAGACGGTGCCGCGGTAGGTCATCGCCTCCAGGGTGGTGGGGATGAAGCGCTTGCGGACGGCGTCATCCAGGTAGAAGTCGATGGGCTCCACCGTGTTGCCGGCCTCGATCCACCCGCCCAGACGGTCCTGGGCGAAGATGAAGAGGTCGGGGCCCTTGCCGCGCGGCACCGTGGCGGAGATCTTGTCCGCGTAGGCGTCATACGGGACGGCCAGGGTCTTCACCTGGATGTCCTTGTGGGCGTCGTTGAACTGCTTGATCACCTTCTCCAGCGCCGCCTTCTCCTCGGCGCGGTAGCCGTGCCACAGGACGATCTCCTTGGGCTGGGCGGAGGCGGGCGTGGACAGCAGGCCGAGGGCGGACAGAGCCATGGCCGCGATCATCAGTCGCAGGTTCTTCATGTCGGGGAGCTCCTGAGGGAGGGACTCGGACTAGACGGACAGACGTTGCTCGGTTTCGGCGTCGAAGAGGTGCAGCGACTCCAGCTCGATGGCCACCGCCATCTTCGCACCGGTCTCCGGAGTGTGCTGGGGCGGGAGCCGGAAGACCAGCGAGTTCTCGGCCAGCCGGGAGTGGACGATGACCTCGTTGCCGAGCGGCTCCACGAGATCCACCCTCACCTCCAGGGAAGCCGTCTCACCGCGAGCATTGGCCGAGGACGCGAGGACGTTGTCCGGGCGGATGCCGACCTTGAGCTTGCGGCCGCCCTTGCCCGCCGTCACCGCGCGCAGGGCCTGGGGAACGGGCAGCTTGAAGCCATCGCCCTCGAGCCCCTCGCCGTTGGCCGAGAGCGTGGAGGAGGTGAAGCTCATGGGGGGCGAGCCGATGAACTGGGCCACGAAGACGTTGGCCGGGCGCTCGTACACCTCGAGCGGGGTGCCGAGCTGCTGCAGCTTGCCGTCCCGCATCACCGCGATGCGGTGGCCCATCGTCATGGCCTCGATCTGGTCGTGCGTCACGTAGACCGAGGTGACGCCCAGGCGCTGCTGGAGCTTCTTGATCTCCGAGCGCATCTGCACGCGCAGCTTGGCGTCGAGGTTGGAGAGGGGCTCGTCGAAGAGGAACACCGCCGGCTTGCGCACGATGGCGCGGCCGAGCGCCACGCGCTGACGCTGGCCACCGGAGAGCTGCTTGGGCTTGCGCTCCAGCAGGTGGGTGATGCCGAGCACCTCGGCGGCCTCGTTGACCAGCCGGTCCATCTCCGGCTTGGGCGTCTTGCGAATCTTCAGGCCGAACTCGAGGTTCTCCCGGATGGTCATATGCGGGTAGAGCGCATAGTTCTGGAAGACCATCGCGACGTCGCGGTCCTTGGGCGGGAGCTCGTTGACGACGCGCTCACCGATGGAGAGGTTGCCGCCGGTGATCTCCTCCAGGCCGGCGATCATCCGCAGCGCGGTGGACTTGCCACAGCCCGAGGGGCCCACCAGCACCATGAACTCGTGGTCGCGGATATCGAGGTTCAACCCCTCGATGACGGACACGTCTCCGTACCGCTTGGCGACATTCTTGAAAACGACTCCGGCCATCTCAGGCTCTCCCCACTCGGGATTGCATCCAGTTCATCGTGCCCGTCCCAGGATGCGAACGGACAGCGGCTCGACGGTGACGTCCATCGTCGGAGCAGCCGTGAGGCGGCTCCCGTCGAGCAGATCTTCCGCGTCCGCACCGCTCCAGGCCTCGGGCCAGGGGAAGGAAGCGGACGCCTTCTTCTCACCGCGGTTCACCGCCACCACCACCGCGTCACCCGACTCCGCGTCGTGGCGGAGGAAGGTGTAGACATCACCGTCGGTGGCGAGCCCCTTGTGGGTGCCACGGGAGAGCGCGGGGTGGGCCCGGCGCACGGTGATGAGCTTCTGGTAGAAGGCGCGCAGGGCCTCGTCGCGAGGCAGACCCGAGCCGGGCTGCACGGCGCGCGAGCCCCAGGGCATGTCGCCGCGGTTGGCGGGCCAGTCACCGCCGGGACGGCCCACCTCCTCGCCGTAGTAGATGACGGGGATACCGGAGGTGGTGAGCTGCAGCGCCGCCGCGAGCCGGAAGCGTGACGTGTCGCCCTTCAGCTGGAAGAGCAGGCCGGGCACGTCGTGCGAGGACAGGAAGTGCGACAGGTGGTAGCCCTTGCGCACCTTGTGCCGCGAGCGCAGGTAGGCATCGAAGGCCACGGTGCGGCCGCGCCCCAGCGCCCACGCGAGCGCGTTGCCCTGGAAGCCGAAGTCGAAGCCGGCATCCATCTCGTCGTTGACGAACCAGGGATCCAACGACTCGCGGTCCCCGCCCCACACCTCGCCGAGCAGGAAGAAGTCCTTGCCCAGCTCCTCGCGGGTGCGGCGGCGGTGCTCCTGCCAGAAGGGGTGGTCCACGTGCTTCACCGTGTCCAGGCGGAAGCCGTCCACGCCCGAGCGCTTGCCCCAGGCAATCTGCGCGTCGAGCAGGTACTTCGCCACCTCGGGCTGCTCCGTCTTGAAGTCGGGCAGGCCGGACACGCAGCTGGTCAGATCATCCTGGCCGCAGGTGCCCTTCTCCTCCGAGCGCAGCCAGCCCTTCGTCTCGGGGGCCTTGAGGTAGCGCGAGTTGTAGCCGGGGTGGTTGTAGACCACGTCCAGCAGCACGCGGATGCCGCGCTCGTGGCACGCGTCCACCAGCGCCTTGAAGTCCTGCTCGGTGCCGAAGCGCGGGTCGAGCTGGGTGAAGTCATCCGCCCAGTAGCCGTGGTAGCCCCAGTCCGGGAAGCCGGCGCCGGTGACGAAGCCGTCGATGTTCTTCACCACCGGGGTGATCCACAGCGCCGTCACGCCCAGGGAGGACAGCTCGTCGAGCTGCTCGCGCAGGCCCTTGAAGTCACCGCCGTGGAAGGCGCCCGGGGCCTTCTTGTCCACCTTGAGGTTGTTGGCGGCGTCGCCGTCGGCGAAGCGGTCCAGCACGACGAAGTAGAGGACCTCGTCGGCCCAGCGGCGTGCGGGCGCGGCGGGAGGGGCCACCGCGGCGGGCGCGGGAGCAGCAGCGGGCGCGGCCACCTCGGGCGCGGCCGGAGCGGACGCGCTCGTGCTCACCTCCGAGGTGGTCTCCCGGGGGGCCGGCGGCTGCGGGTGAGCGCAGCCCGCGAGCGCCAGCGGGAAGAGCAACAGGGAAGAGGCGAGTGGGTGACGAATGTTCGCGCGTCTGGTCCGGGGGCGACGAGGCGACGAATCAACCATTGCGCGGGACTTTTCCACACCCGCTTTCGAAAGTGAACCTCCCCACTCCGGATGTCACCAGACCCCCGTGAATCCACGAAGTTGCCCTGTCTCTTTTCACGTGAAGCGCGCGTGCCTGCACGCACCGTCCTGTCACGCGCGCATGACGGCGCAGATGCCACCGGATTACGGCGCACCGTGTCAATACGGGGTGGTGTTGGTGCGGTCCGGGAGCTGGAGGGGGTCGGCCTTGCCCACGTCCTCCACGACGATGATTTCACGGGCAATCATCTCGGTGTCGTTGTTGGCGAAGGAGGCGCGCACGGTGGAGCCGGGGGCCAGGTACTCGCGGCCAATCTGCTTGCCCTCCTGGTAGTAGCGCGTCTGCTCCGTGATGCGCAGGTAGCGGGGCCGGCCCCACTTGTCCTCGATGACGAGCACGTCCGAGTACTCACCGGTGACGGTGCCCTTCAGGGTGAAGCCGCGCTCGAGCGAGGAGGGATTCTTCGCGACGGAGCCCTCGGCGCCCGAGCCGCGCCGCATCGCCACGGTGCTGTCCGTCCTGCACCCCGCCAGCACCACCGCGCCCACCAGGGCGCCCCAGACGATTCGCCTCATGCCCGCCTGCCCCCTCGGGGCGCACGAAGGGGCGCCCCAGGGTGGAAGGTGGAGAGGGCCGCCGGGGGCGGCAAGCAAACGCGGGAGGAACGGCTGCCCGGCCGCCCTACACGCCGAGGCGGGTGAGCAGCGCCCTGGAGCTGTCGCGCTCGAGCACCAGCAGCACCTGGCCGGACACGGAGGGCGCGCCCACGGCGGAGAAGCGCGTCTCCAGCACCACCATGCGATCGCCGCCCTGCGCCTCCGTCACCGCGCGCGACACCACCAGGCCCGCCGGGCCGCGCACCAGCTCCGGCACGGTGGGCAGCAGCCGCCAGCCCGTCAGCGTCCCGATGGCGGACAGGCACGCGCTGGCCACGATGTTGGCCGCTTCCGACAGCGCGCTCTCGCGCTCCTCGGCCGGCGCGTCCTGGCGCCGCAGCAGCAGGGCCTCCAGGGCGGCGCTGTCCTCGCGGGGCAGCACCAGCAGCAGCACGCCGCGCAGTTGGCCCTCCATGCCCAGCTTCGCCGCCACCACGGGGGCCTCGGCGCCGCCCAGCAGCTCGGCCACGTCCGCGGCGGAGGCCAGCACGGCGCGGGGCACGGACAGGTTCACCGTGCGGCCCCCCACCAGCCGCGCGAGCGCGTTGACGGCGTGCCCGCAGCCGATGTTGGCCACCTCGCGCAGGGCGTCCAGCTGAATGTCGCTCGGAGAAGGGCTCACGCGGACAGTAACCTCGGCACGTCCAGGATGAAGACCGGGCGGCCACTTCCCAGGATGGTCACTCCCGAGAGGCCCGGCAGCAAGTCCAGGGGCCGGGACAGCGGTTTGAGCACCGCCTCTTCCTGCCCCACCAATCGGTCCACCGCGAGCGCGACCCGTCCCGCGTCCCCTTCCATCACCACGAAGGGCCGGACGCCCTTGCGCGGCGGCGCCTGGACGCCGGTCAGCTCATCCAGTCCGTACACGGGCAGCAGCCCCTGCCCGTGCGGCAGCAGCGGCATCTCCCGGCTGCGCTCCAGCTTCTCGCTGTCCGCTTCCATGGCGCCCACCACCTTGGCGATGGGCAGGCCGAACACCTCGTCGCCCACGGCCACCAGCAGCAGGTGCACCACCGCCACCGTCAGCGGCAGCCGTAGCGTGAAGCGCGTCCCGCGCCCCAGCTCGCTCTCGATTTCGAGCGTCCCGCCCACGTTCTCCACCACGCGCTTCACCGCGTCCATGCCCACGCCGCGGCCGGAGATCTCCGACACGTCCTGGGCGGTGGACACGCCCGGCAGGCACGCGAGCATGAAGGCCTCGCGGTCCGTCATCCGCGCCGCGGCCTCCGCGCTGAGGGCGCCGCGAGCCACCGCCGCCGCCTTCAGCTTCGCCGCGTTCATGCCGCGGCCGTCGTCCTCCATCTCCACCACGACGCGGTCGCGCCCGCGGCGCACCGACACCAGCACGCGGCCGCGCGCGCCCTTGCCCGCCGCCACGCGCTCCTCCGGCGTCTCCAGGCCGTGGTCGATGCAGTTGCGCAGCAGGTGCAGCAGCGGATCCGCCAGCTCGTCGAGGATGGCCCGGTCCAGCTCGATCTCCGCGCCGGTGATGACCAGGTCCACCTCGCGCTCGCGGCGCCGGGCGATGTCGCGGGCGGCGCGGGGCAGCCGGTCGGTGATGAGCGACAGCGGCGTCATGCGCGCGCTCATCACCTTGTCGTGCAGGTCCTTCACCAGCGTGTGCAGCCGGTAGACGCCCTCCTCGATGGGGGGGCGCGAATTCTCCGGCAGCACCTTGCCCAGCTCGCGCAGGCGCGCGGTGGCCAGCAGCAGCTCGCCCACGGTGTCGAGGAAGTAGTCCAGCAGCTCCGTGCGCACGCGCACCGTGCGCGCCGTCGCGTCCGCGCCGGTGGGAGCGCGCGGGGCCTCGGCCTGCGAGGGGGCGGGAGCGGGCAGGGGCGGCGGCGCCACCACGGCCGGCTTGAGCGAGACGAGCTCCACCTCCGCCACGTTGCGCAGCGCCTTGCGGATGCCCTCCTCGCCCTCGGCCGTCTCCAGCTCCACCTGGATGTGGCCCTCGGGGATGCGGCCGGCCTTCAGGTCCTCCAGCGGGGGCTGCAGGCCGTGCAGGGTGCCCAGGCCCGTGAGCCGCTTGTGCACCAGGAAGGCGCGCACGCCCGGCGTCTGGCAGGTGGGGGCGATGCGCAGCCGGACCGCCCAGCGCTTCGCCGTCTTCGCGGCCCCCTCCTCGGGCGGAGGGAGCACGGCGGCCACCCGGGCCTCGGCGGCGGGCTCGGGTGCCGGGGGAGGCTCCGCGGCAGGAGGTGGCGGCGGCGGGGCCTCGACGGCCTCGGGGAGCACGCGCGCGGCGGCGGTGAACGGAGCGGGCGCGGCGGGCGGGGGCGAAAGGGGCCTCGCCTGATGGATGACCCGCGTGGCGCTGGGCGTGCGGCCGGTGACGAGGCACACCTTGTCCGCGAGCTGGCCGAGCAGGGCCGAGGCGTCATCCGTCGGCCTGCTCTCCGCCACGGCCCGCACCTGGTCGAGCATCTTGTCGGTGGCCGACAGCAGCAGGTCCACCAGCGAGCGCTCCAGCTTGGTGGGATCCTGGCGGATGGCGTCCACCAGGTCTTCCACGCGGTGGGCCACCACGGCGATGGACTCGAAGCCCATGGACGAGGCCATGCCCTTCACCGAGTGGGCGTGGCGGAACATGGAGTCCACCACGGCGGGGGCCCCCTCGCGCTCCAGCTGCACGAGATCCCTGCCCAGCCCCTCCAGGTGCTCGCTCGCCTCGGTCAGGAACAGGCCGAGGTAGCGGGACATGTCCATCGTCATGTCCGGCCTCGGTGGCGCACGACAGCTCTCCGGGACGGGGCGCTAGCCCTCGCCCAATACCTTCTTCACGACGGCCAGCACGTCCTCGGCCCGGAACGGCTTCACGATGAAGTCCGAGGCGCCCGCCTCGATGGCCTCCATCACCAGGCTCTCCTGGCCCAGCGCCGAGCACATGATGACGACCGCGTTGGCGTCATACTTGATGATCTCCCGCGTGGCCTCGATGCCGCTCTTGAACGGCATGACGATGTCCATCGTGGTGAGATCCGGCTTCAGATCCTTGTACTTCTCCACGGCCTCCAGTCCGTTGGCCGCCTCTCCGACGACCTCGAAGCCGCCGGACGCGAAGATGTCCTTGATCATGTTGCGCATGAAGATGGCATCGTCGACGACCAGCACCCGCTTAGCCATGTGCAGCTCCGCCTCCGCGAAAGGCCCCGAGAGGGCCGCGGACACTACCATCCGCCCATTTCAGGCGGCTACTCACTTCTGTTGAGTCGCGGTGAAGAGTCCAACCACCGCGGAATCCAGTCCCTCTGGATCCAACACCGTCACCGCCATGCCCCGCAAGCGAGCCACGCCTCGCACCGCCGGTACCGACTTGCCCGGAGCGGCGCTCACCCGCTCCACCGCCTCGATTCCATCCACATCCGTCACCAACAGGCCGATATCCCGCCGTCCCCGCTCCAACAACACCACCCGGCCCGGTGGGGTGGGCCCATCCGGCAGGCCCAACAACTGGCGCAGCTCCACCACCGTCACCACCCGCCCGCGCAGGTTCATCACCCCCGTCACCGCCGATGGCGCCCGGGGCACCCGCGTGAAGCGCTCCGGAGGCACCACCACTTCCTTCACCGCCGCCAGCGGGAGCCCGTAGCGCTCCTTCTCCACCCGGAAGATGACGTGCCGCACAGAGCCGACTTTCTATCAGCAAGCCAGGGGTTCGGGGAAATTCGTGGAGAAAAGGTTTCCGGCTGGCGGACACTCAGGCGTTCAGGCGGAAGCTGCGCACCACGCTCTGCAGCTCGATGGAGAGGTTGGTCAGCTCGCTGGCCAGCGAAGTCATCCGCACCATGGCGTCCGTCTGATCCTGGATGACGGCCTGGATGGCCTCGGTGGAGGCGGCGTTGTTGCGGGCCACCAGGGAGATCTCCTCGGTGGCGTTGACCATCTCCTGGCTGCCCTTGAGCTGCTCGCGGGCGCTCTCGGAGATGAGGTGCACCTTCTCGGCCACCTTGCGCACGGTGTCGGTGATGGCGCTCATGGAGCGGACGATGCCGGTGATGTCCTCACGGCCCTCGGCCAGCTCCTCGATGCCCTCCTTCATGGCGCTCACCACGGAGGTGGACTGGCCGGAGATGTCGCGCGCCAGCCGGGAGATCTGCTCGGCGGAGCGGCCCGCGCTCTCGGCCAGCTTGCGCACCTCGTCGGCCACCACGGCGAACCCGCGGCCGTACTCGCCCGCGCGCGCCGCCTCGATGGTGGCGTTGAGCGCCAGCAGGTTCGTCTGCTGCGCCACCTGGGTGATGGCGTCGACGATCTTCGAGATTTCCTGCGTCTTCTCGCCGAAGGCGAACACCTGCTGGCTCGCGGCTTCAATCCGGTTGAAGACCTTCTTCACCTTCTCGCCGGCCAGGAGCGCGGCCTTGCTGCCGTTCTCGGCGGCGCTGCTCGTCTCGGCGGCGGTGCGGGCGGCGTCCTCGGCGCTGGCCGCGGTGCGCTGGATGCTGCCGGCCATCTCCGTAATCACCTTGGACGTCTTGCCGACGAGCTGCGACTGCGTCTCGGCGCCCTGGGCGATCTTGTCCATGGACAAGCCCACCTCTTCGTTGGTCGCGTTGACGTTCTCGGCCGAGCCCTGCAGGTCCTTGGCGGTGTCGGCCACGCTCTTGGCGGTGTCTTGAATCTTGCCCACCAGCTCGCGCAGGTTCTCCTGCATGCGGCGGATGGCCATGGCCAGCTCGTCGATCTCATCACGGCGCAGGGCGCGCGGCGGCTCGACGACGAGCGGCTTGGAGAGATCGCCCTGGGAGATCTCGAAGGCCGAGCGCGACAGCACGCGCACGCGCGTCACGCGGGCCAGGTAGCGCGGGAGGATCAACGCCAGCCCGAGCGTGAGGCCCAGCGCCATGCCGATGCGCCAGTAGAAGTCCAGCAGCGTCTCGGAGATGAGGAGCGCCGCCGTCAGCACGCAGCCCATCATCAAGTAGCCGGTGAGGATCTTCAGCTGCAGGGAGACCTCGTGTCCCCCGGTGCCGGGCTGCTCGACGGTACGGAGCAGCCGCTGCACGGGATCACGGCGGGGAGTGAGGCCTGGGGATGGATCGTCGCGGAGAGGGCGGCGCACGGTTTCGCTTTTCCGGGGGACAGCGACAGCGGTGTACGGGTTTAGCCCTCTCGTCCGGAACGGTCAATCCGCCCGCCCCCCCGGAAGTGGTCGAAGCCAGCTTGCAGGCGCAGGCTCCGCCCGGATGCGTCACGGATGTGTCCCGCTCCGCCCCGGGTGAGCCGGCCGATGCGTGTGACAGGCTCCTTCACTCGGAGACAGGCCTGTTCGAAGGCGGGGGTGCGCTCAGGTGGGACGGCGAGGAGCAGCTCGTAGTCCTCGCCGCCCGCGAGTGCTCCCTCGGTGCCCAGGGAGGCACGGACGGCCCGGGAGAGGGGCAGGCGCTCGAGCTCCAGCTCGGCGCTCACGCGCGAGGCGGTGCACAGGTGCCCGAGGTCCTGCGCGAGGCCATCGGAGATGTCCAGCCCCGCCGAGGCGAAGCGCGCGGCGAGCCGGCCCAGCGCCACCCTCGGTATCGGGCGCTTCTGGCGGAGGATGGGCGCGGAGCGGCGCGCGCCGGACAGCAGTTGCTGGAGGCCCAGCCGCGCGTCTCCGAGTGTGCCCGAGATGTAGAGCACGTCCCCGGGCCGGCCTCCCGCGCGGGTGATGGGCGCGGTGCCCGGAAGGAGCTCACCCGCGGCGGTGATGGTGATGGAGAGCTCGCGCGCCGAGGTGAAGTTGCCGCCCACCAGCGCGATGGCGTGCTCGCGGGCGAGTGCGCTCATGCCCCTCGCGATGCCGGTCAGGTCCCGGCGCGGGAAGTCCCGGGGCAAGGCGAGCGCGCAGACGAACCAGCGGGGGATCGCGCCCATCGACGCGAGGTCCGACAGGTTCACCGCCAGCGCCTTGTGGCCGATGTCCTCGGGGGAGAACCAGGCCCGCTTGAAGTGCACGTCCTCCACCACCGCGTCCGTGGTGATGCACTGCGCTCCCTTCGAGGGGGAGAGCACGGCGCAGTCGTCGCCCGGGCCCACGGGCACTCGCGCCCTGGGGAAGTGGGAGAGGAAGAGGTCGATGAGGGTGAATTCGCCCGCGGCCTGTTTGCTCACATTCATCCTCTAACGGCGCCTGCCTCTCTCCTCCTTCTTACTCTCTGCCCCACTTGTTCCAGTGTCGAGGCCCGCGAAGCTCCGGGCCCGCGCCAGCGCCCTGTTGATCTCCTCCCGCAGTGCTGGATGATACTTCCGGCCACGAGTCCGCCGCTCGACGTCGGCGATGAGGTCTGCCGCCTTGCGCCTCCCGGCACGAGAGCCCTTGGAGGCCTTGGCCGACAGGACACATGCCAAGAGCTGGCGGTCCATTGTGGAGTAGCCGAGTCGTTCCAACCGCCGCAGGTACGGCGAAAACAAGCGCCAGGGTCCATCACTGGTCGCCATGATGAGGTCCTCGGCGACCCGTCTCCGGACTTCCCGCTGCTCCAAGGCGGAGTGTGCCTCCTTGAGACGGCGCCTCTCGAACTGCTTGTATGCCCGGATTTTCTCAGCGGCGGATGCGTCTCGCAGCGAGAGGAAGAGACGATCCCGCTCTTGTCCCCATCGTAGCGACCTCTCCTGCTCAGCCTTCGTCAGCTTCCGGGGCATGGCACCCGCACTCCGTTCCAGGTGTAGATGGCCTCTGGCCAGAAGCCATTGGAAACGCAATACGCCATGCAGCTTCCACAGATGGATTGGTCGTAGACGCGCCCCGGCTGACTGTCGCCACCCGCCTCCACACACCTTTCGTAGTAGTCGGTACAGCGTTGCTTTGTGTCCTCATCCGCCTCGTGCGATTCGCTCTTGGTGGACGCCTGCTCCGTGTCGAGCGGTGGAACAGGCCCGGGACCCGGTGGTCTTGGAGGCTTGGGCTTCTCGGGCACCTTGGGCGTCTTGGGCGTCGCTCCCAGTTGCTCGCAGGCCGCTTTCACGCCGTTCTTGCATAAACAATCCAGCGTGCTCGCACAGCCCGGCCCTGGTCCCGGTCCCACGGACTGCTGCAGTTGCCGGTGGCCACCAGCGCATCCAGCGAAGCAGAGGCATATCAGCGCCACCCATCTGGACGAGTGCATGCCCGCATCCTACCTGCGACTGCCCTGTCTACAGGCAACGGCACGCAGGAGGATCCGTTCACATTCGTCCAGTCCAGCACGGGCGCCGGGCCGGCGCCTACGCGGCCCGCCCGTAGCGCTCGTAGACGTGTTGGAAGACGGCTCCCGCCTTCGCCTTGAAGACGTCCGGCGTGTAAACGCGGGGGAGTCCTTCGTCGAGCGCATCCTCGATGGCGTTGCGCACGCGGGCGCGGGACTGGGCGGTCTTCTGCCAGTCCACCGTGAGGATGCCGCGGAGCCTCGCGAGGAGGTGGCGGGCAACCTTTTTCACCTCGTTGCGCTCCTCTGCCGACAGCTCGGGGCCAGGGCGGGTGAGCAGGTCGAGCACCACGAGTTCCTCCTCTGAGAGCTGCTCGCGCACGTGCCGGGCTTCCTCGTCGGTGAGTGCACGGCTCAGCTCCAGCAGTTCCAGGAAGAGCTGCTCGATCTGCGTCGAGCCCGCGTTGTAGGCCTCGATGAGCGTCTCGAACTTCTCGCGGAAGTCCACGCGGGTCTCGTTGGCGGCGATGAGCCGGTCGAGCTGGGCACGGATCGCCGCCTTGAGGCGCTCGAGGTCCAGGTTCTTCGTCTTCGAGCCCTTGAACCTCGCGGCGAGCGCCTTGAAGTCGATGCGCGAGAGGTCGATCGCGGGCGGGCCATCCTTCACCATCTCCACGCCCTCTACCGACTGGTCGAGTACCTCGCCGATGCGCATCAGCACCCCGCTGAGGTCGGCCTTCTCGGGCGCGGTCACCTCCCGGATCCGCTCGGAGAGCGCGGTCACGGTCGCCATGCGGACGGCGAATTCGGAGGCTCGCTTGTGTGGCTTGATGGCGGCGTAGAGCCGCTCGGCCAGACGGGCCTGCGCGAGATACGCCTTGCGGCGCGCGTCCGGCGCCAGCAGCGTGTTCGCCGCCTCGCCCACCAGCGTGAGCCGGTCGAGCGCTTTCGTACTCGCCTCGATGGCGGCGAGCTTCACCCCGGCCGAGGTGCAGAATCCGTCGAGCTCCGAGAGAACCGTGCGCAGCTCGTCCACGAGCGTGTCCTTGTCACGCACGGGCGTGCGCGTGCCGCCCCCTGTGCCGTAGATGGCGAGAGCCTTCTCCAGCGACTCGAAGACGTTGGCGTAGTCCACGATGACGCCACTGTGCTTGCCCGGGTAGACACGGTTCGCGCGCGCGATGGTCTGCATCAGCGTGTGGTTACGCATCGGCTTGTCCAGGTAGACCGTGCTGCAACTCGGTGCGTCGAACCCCGTCAGCCACATGGCGCACACGAACACCAGCGAGAGCCGGTCGTCCGGGTCCTTGAATTTCTCGTCGAGCGGCGGCTGGGACTCCACCATCCGCTTGCGGTGCGGAACGATGTCCAGGCCGAGCTTCTTCATCTCCTCGACCTCGTTCTGCCCGGGAGAGACGATCACGGCCATGTCCACGGTCTCGAGCCCGCGAAGCCGTTCGACAAGGGGAGCACGTTCCTCCTCCGTCTGGTCGTAGCGGATCGCCGCCTTCACGCGCTCCTTCTCGGCCTCCCACTCGCGCTGGACCTTCTCGTAGGTGCGCAGCGCTGTGGCCTTGTCGATCGAGACGACCATCGCCTTCCCGTGGAACCCACGGCCCAGGAAGTGCCGCACGATGTCCCTGGCGATCGTGTCGAGCCGGTCGTCCCGTGTGATCAGGTGGTAGCGCTGGCCGAGGAGTTTCTGGAGACGCGCCTCGCTCTCTTCGTCGAGGTTCGCGTCGTCGATGACGTCGTAGATGTCGTCGTTGAGCGCCGGGTTCGTGAGCCTCAGCTCCGGTGTGCGGTTCTCGTAGAAGAGCGGGACCGTCGCGCCATCCTCGACCGACTGCTGGAAGTCGTAGATGCTCACGTAGTCGCCGAAGACCTCGCGGGTCCGCTCCTCGCCCGCGATGAGCGGCGTGCCCGTGAACGCGACGAAGAGCGCGTTCGGCAGCGCCGCTCGCATGTTCATCGCGAGCTGGTCGTACTGCGACCTGTGCGCCTCGTCGACGATGACGATCACATCGCGCCGGGGGTTGAGCTCCTCGCTCGTCTGGAACTTGTGGATCAGCGTGAAGACGTAGCGGTGGTTCTCTCCGAGCAACTGCCGCAGATGCGCGCCACTCGAGGCGTGGGACTTGGCCGTGTCCTCGACCGCGCCGCAAGCCGCGAACGTCTTGGCGATCTGATCGTCCAGCTCGACGCGGTCGGTGACGATCACGAAGGTCCAGTTTCCCGGGACCGTGCGCAGGATCTTCTGCGCGTAGAAGACCATCGAGAAGCTCTTGCCCGAGCCCTGGGTCTGCCAGAAGACACCCGCACGCCCGTGGCCCTCCTCGCGCGCGGTGAGCGTGGCCTGGATGGCGCTGTTCACTCCAAGGAATTGATGGTTCTGCCCAAGAATTTTCGCGAGCCCGCCCTTGTGCTCCGAGAAGAGCGTGAAGTTGCGCACGAGGTCGAGGAGCCGTTGCTTGTCACACGTGCCTCGGAGCAACACCTCGAGCGACACGCGGCGCGGCTCGCCTTCGCTCTCGATGCGCTTCCAATCGAAGAAGCGGCCCCAATCCGCCGTGAGCGAGCCGACCTTGGCCTCGGTACCGTTCGATGCGATGAGCAGCGCGTTGAAGGCGAAGAGCTGCGGCACACCGTTCTGCGGATGCTTGTAGCTCGTGAGGTTCTCGTCGAACGCCTGCCGCACCGGGATGCCTGGGCGCTTCAGCTCGATGACGGCCCAGGGCAGGCCGTTCACGAAGAGCACCACGTCGGGGATGCAGGTGTAGAGCGGCCCCTTGAGCGAGAGCTGCGAGACGGCGAGGAAGTCGTTCCCAGCGGGGTCCTTCTGCTCCCAGTCGATCACCCGCAGCGTGCGCGGCTCGTCCTGGCCGGTGCGCTCGTCCTTCACCGTGACCTTCACGCCCTCGGTGAGCAGCCGATGCACCTCGCGGTTGGCGGCGGCGAGTCCCATCGCGACGCGCTCGCGGAGCAACTCGTCGATCGCGAGGTCGATGGCGGCAACGGGAGTCCCCGGGTTGAGCCTGACGAGCGCGGCACGAAGCTGGGAGATGAGCGCCATTTCGCGCGGCGACTCGCGGCCGAACGTCCCGTTGGAGCCGAAGGTCTCCTCCGCTGCGGAGACAGTAGTCCAGCCGAGCGATGCGAGCACTTCCAGCGTCGCGCTTTCGACTAGCGCCTTTTCGGAGTAGGGATGCGAGGTCATGCAGCATCCTCCACGTACAGTTGGCCGGAGAGGAGGCGAGGGAGGAGCAGATCGCGCGTCCTACGGAGGTTGTGAACCCGGAAGACAAGGGAGTGATTGCAGGCGAGCCACGGTTCCACAAGCGCAGAGAACGATTCAAGAAGCGCTGGTGGTGGGAGGGCTACTGGGAAGTTCATCATCACATCCCAATTGGCACGCGGCATCTTCGCACCATTGGCAGTTGCGCTCGCATGCGCCACGAACTCGTCGCTCGAAACAAGGCAAGTCGTGAACGCACGGAGATACGGGGCCTTTGCCGAGATGACGAACGTATCGGCCGAACAGACACCTGAGAAAGGAGCCACGCTCACCTTGTGAAAGTATGGCCGGATCTTCCCGAAAAGAACCTCGCCGGGCTCGAACCGTAGCTTGTTAGACCCGAGTTCCGCAGTCTCATCCCACGCATCGAGCGCAAGAGAGCGCCGGGGAATGTGCTCGAGCCCGACGTAGCGGGTTGGCCCATCTTCCAAGGTACCTTTCGGAACGCCTCGGCGATTTTCACAAGCGATCCCGCCAGCGCGTTCGACTCGCCATCCCTTCGGAATCCGCCCGATTGGCGATTCAACGAGCGGCGTCTTTTCGTGGCCGGGGAAGCGGAAGAGCACGAACCACTCACGGAACAGGACTCGCGCCATCCCATCGAGCACACGGATGCGCTGCTCGCAATTCTCAATGAGGTCGTCGTACGCCGAGAGGATGTCCGCGATGTGTCGCTGAACTTTCAGCGGCGGGATGTTAACGAGCATCGCAGCGAGACGATCGATTTGGAGTCGCTTGGTTCCGTGCGCGGCTTCGTCGACGCGCCCAAGGATCTCGTACTCGTTCGCGCGCAGCCAATAATAGATGAAGAGGGGTAACACGAACTCGCGACATGCAACGGCCTTGATGTCTTGGTTGAATGCCACTGGCCGCATCGCGATCGACACGGGAAAACGATTGGCGAGAACCATGCTTCGAACGACAAAGAGTACCGTGCCCGTCGGCACCATACGCGTACCGTTTTCGACACCTTCCTGCGTCAGAAGATCATCTGTCGTGTAGATGCGCTCGCGCTTGAGGTCCTTCGAAGATACCCACGGGATGCTCCCTCCCCAGTACTCGTTTCGAGTTTTGCTGGGGGTGCCTCCAGAAAAAAGCGTGACGCACTCGCCGAACGGCACCTTCTGCCAAGCAGCTTCCTTCATGTCCCCACGATCTCCGCAGCGTTCTTCGATATTGTCTTCTCCAACTTCCTCGCCTCAGCGGTGAGCGTCTCAAACTCTTCGGTCAGCGTCTCGAACTGCGCCTTGAAGTCTTCATCACTCACTTCCTCGCCCGGAGCGACGCCAACATAGCGTCCGGGATTGAGGCTCCATCCCTGCGCTTCGATGTCGTTGATGCTCGCGACCTTGCAGAACCCGGGTACGTCCGCGTACTTCGGCTTCTTGCCGAAGATTTCGCGGAGTTTCTCGCTCGCCGCATCGCCGCCATAGTTGAGGTCCACATCCTCGCCGCGATAGAGGCGCACCACGTTCGCGATGAGGCCAATCTGCCCCTCGGTCCAGTCACGGTGCGCACGGTCGATTTGCCGATATATGTGCCGCGCGTCGAGGAAGAGCACCTTGTCTCGCCGGTCCTTCGGCTTGCCACGATCGAGGAACCACAGCGTGCACGGCAAGGTGACCGTGTAGAACATGTTCGAGCCGACTGAGACCATCACGTCCACGGCACGGGCCTCAATGAGTTGTTTCCGAAGCTCCAACTCCGACGTGCGCGCATCGGACGCCGAGTTCGCCATCACGAATCCCGCCCGCCCGGTTGCACTCAACGCGGCATAGAAGAGCTGGATCCAGAGGTAGTTCGCATTGTCCGGCTTTGGAATACCGAACGGGAACCGGCGGCCTGAGCCCACCGCGTCGCGGATGCGCTCCTTGTCCACGTTGTTGACGTTGAAGGGCGGGTTGGCGAGCACGAAGTCGAAACGCCCGACGAGGTTGTGCGGGTCGTCGTAGTAGCTGTTGATCTCGCCACCGTGCCGGATGTCCCCCTCGAGCCCGTGCACCGCGAGGTTCATGCGGCAGAGGCGACCGGTGTCATCCACCTTCTCGACACCATGGATGGAGAGCCCGCTTCCGCCATTCTTCTTGTGCTCGGCGACGAAGCGCGCGCTCTGCACGAACATGCCTCCAGAGCCACACGCGGGGTCCAGCACCCGCCCCTGGAACGGTTCCAGGAGCTCCACCAGGAGCCGGACGATCGCCGTCGGCGTGTAGAACTCGCCACCGCCCTGGCCCTCGGTCATGGCGAACTCGGCGAGGAAGTACTCGTAGATCTTCCCGAAGGTGTCGCCCTCGAGGTCCACGGGAATGGTGGAGAAGGTCTTCAGAAGCTCCTTCAGGATGCGCGCGTTGAACACCTGATAGGTCTTCGGAAGCACGCCGGAGAGCTGCGGGTTCTCACGCTCGATGGCGCGCATCGCATCGTCCACGGCCTGACCGAGGGATTTCCCGTTCTTGCCACCCTCGGGGTACTCCAGCAGACCTCCGAAGCGGGCTTCGGGCGGGAGGAAGAGCACTCCAGCCGCGTGGTAGCTCCCCGCGTCATCGACACGAGAGCCGCGCCGCCCGGTCGCGCTCTTCTCCAGCTCGGTCCGGCGCGCGGCGAACTTCGCATCGGCGAAGCGCAGGAAGATGAGCCCGAGCACGGGCTGGCTGTACTGCGCGGCGGTCAGTCCACTGTTGGCACGGAGTTCGTCGGCGGCGGTCCAGAGCCGCTTCTCCAACGTGGCGGTGGCGGTGTCCTTCGAGGCGGGTGCGATCCAGCGCATGGACGCATCTAGCCGGGTTTCCCGCGCCGTGCCAACGGCGGGTACGGGCCGAAACGGGATTGGGCAGGACACGGGCCCGACCCAGGGCGTTCTCCCCCCTCTCCCAGACCCTGGCCCCAGAAATAGGGTGGAAGGGCACGAGCGGCTCCACTCCAGGGGTAAAGCTCAGGCTTCCTCGTCGGGCAGCAGGGCAAGGAGCAACTCGTCATCCGGGCCGGGCGGGCGCCAGCCATGCGGCGGTGGCGAGGCCAGGAGCGCATCGCCGACCTGCTCGACGCGCTTCTCATGGGTTTCCGGGGTGTAGGTACTCCAACGGGCGAGTGCATGAGCGACATCGAAGCGATTGGCTTCATCCAGCACGGCCGGCCAGCCATTCGGGAGATGCGCGGAGAGCTCGCGCACGAGTTGTCCGGAATACCGTGCTCCTTCATGTACTCCGCGACGACCTTGAGCGCGTGTTGAACTGGAGCGGGCGCTCGGCCGAGCTACGGGAACGTCACGCCATCGAAGGACTCACTTCCGCCGCCCGCCTCCTGGCTCCACAGTTTCAGGGTGAAGCTGCCGCGCGCCTCCTCCACCGTCATCTCCACCTCCACCCCGATGCGGCCTGGCGTCCCCGGGACAAGGGGCTCCCGCTGCCACACGCCGAGCACCTTCCACTCCACCCCCTCGGGCCCCACCAGCACCGCCCCCGCCAGCGTCCAGGGGGTGTTCCCGTTGTTCTTCAACTCCAATTCAGCGGCCAGCCGCACCACCTTTCGCCCGTCCTCCATGCGTGCGGTGGCGGAGCGGTAGCTGCGTGCCTTGCTGCTGGTGAGCGTGTTGCCCGGGAGCGAGGTGACGCTCTTGCCGATGTCCTTGCTGTCGATACCGTCCGCACCCAGCAGCCCCTGCGCCAGGAGCCCCAGCAGCCCCACCTGCCCACTGCACCGCGCCTCCAGTCGCGCCTTGTCCTCCCGGCACTGTCGAGCTTCCGCCCGCGCCTGCTGCTCGCCCTCGCTGCGGGAGGCGGGCGGGCGTGGCTGGCGTGTCACCTCCACCTGCCGCGCGGCCTCGGAGTGGTGCACCACCAGGAGGAAGTGGACGCTTGTCGGAGCCGCGCCGTCCTGGAAGGAGACCGCCATGGGCACGCGATCTGCCTGCGTGAGCGCCCGCGTGGGCACGAGCGCCAGCCCCGTCTCCCCCTCCATCACCTGGAAACGCTCCCGCCCGGCCAGTTCCACGCGCCCCACTTTCGTGTCGAAGAGGAAGCTGGTGGAGAGCCCCGGGTGGATGCACACCGCGTGCACCTCACCCTGCGTGTCTCCCGTCAGCTCCAGGTGGCTCGTCTCCGACACACAGCCAGATGGCGCGGACAGTGCCGGGGCGTCCAGGGGGGCAGCGAGCAACACGAGTCGCAACAGGGCAGCGGAGGACAGCACGGGCATGGACGGGGGTCTCCCGAGGACGTGGACAGGACCGCGGAAGTGGGGCTCTACCATACCTCCTGCCCGGTGGTGTCCGGCCCACCGCCGTCCCACTTCGCGGACGCCCCTACTTGAAGCGGTCCACCACCCGCACCACCGCAATGGGGCTCACCATCATCTTCCCTGGAGCGCTGCCGGGCTCAAGCTCGATGCCAACCTTGTCACTGCTGTCCAGCAACTCCAGGCACACCGGGTACGTCACCCCGTTGGGCGTGCGCGCCTCGGTGAAGCGGCCGTACACCCGCCCCTCCTTGACGTAGAGCCGCCCGGAGACCCGGGTGTTGTCCGGCAGCGCGAAGCGTCCGCCATAGCCATGGAGATCGGCTCCCGCCATCCAGTGACCGAACAGGTACACGGGGGTGTTCTCGTCCACGCGCACGGGCCTGCCGCGTACGTCGCTCCATTGCACGGTCTTCATTTCTCCCAGGCTGAAGCCGAGCGTGCCTTTCATGGTCTCCAAGGCCCCGGCGGGGCAGGACTGGGGCGGCGGGGCGGGGCGCTCGGACGGCACCTGCTGCGGGGCGCCCATGCAGGCCTGCAAGGCGGCGCCAGTGAGGCCAAGACACGCATGGCGCACGGCCGCTCCCCGGCGCTTGGGGGCGGCTTCGGGCTGGGGGCCGGGGGTTGTCTGCTGCGGTTGCTTCACGGGAGCACTGTCCTTTCGGGGCGCCTCGGCGGGAGGCGCGGCCACGGCCCGCATAGGTTCCGGCGCGGGCCCTCCCGGCGCCATTTCCTGGCCAGGGGTGAGCCACCACGCCCCCACCGCCACGGCCAACCCCACGCCCACCGCCGCCAACAGCCGGCCCCAGCGTCCCCAGGGCTTCACCGGGCGCCGCCGCTCCGGGTGCAGCACCTGCTTCCAGTCCACGTCCGTGCGGGCCCTCACCTCCTCCAGCGCCGCGTGCAGTGCCACCGCGCCCGGGTAGCGCGCCTCGGGCGTCTTGGCCAGCAGCCGCAGGCACACGTCCTCCACCGCCCGGGGCACGTTCGGGTTGACGAGGTGCGGAGGCAGGGGCGGCTGGTGCAGCACCGCCTCCACGTCCTCGCCCCCGTGCTCGGCGGGCCGGAAGGGAAAGCGGCCCGTCAGCAGCCGGTAGAGCACCACGCCCACCGCGTACAGGTCATCTCCTGGCCCCGCCCGGTAGTGCGCGCCCGGCTCGCCCGCGTGTGCACGGCCATAGGCCCACGCCTCCGGCGCGCGGTAGGGCAGCGTGCCCGGGGGAAACATCCCCTTCGTCAGCGTGGGGTCTCCCTCGTGGTAGCCCGCACCGAAGTCCACCAGCACCGCACGGCCCGTGCGCTGGTGCACCAGGATGTTGGCCTC